>DASXDD010000223.1:0-11344 GCA_036490775.1 Solirubrobacteraceae bacterium
CCCGCTGTGCACGGCGGCGATACAGCGGGTGGTCGCGGACTACCGGACCTACAAGGACCCGCCGGTGGCGGGCATCCACGAGGCCGCCCGCCCGGCCGCGGTCCACGCTCCGTCGCTGCCGTCGTGCCAGAAATACCACGGTCGGCTTCGCACGTTTTGCTCGGGGCTGCGCGGAGACAACGCACGGTTCGTCGTCGCCGTGCGCCACACGACCGCGGTCGCGAAAGCGCTGGAGACGACGATCGGGCGGGCGACGGCGGCCCGTGCCGCCGGCGACAGCGCAGCAATCGCGTTGCAGGAGAAGACCGCTAAGCGCCTCTCGGCGGACTTCCGCCTCGCGTTGCGAGCGCAGCGGAGCGCCGGCGCCAAAGTCGCCGGGCGTTTGCGCGCCGCCCACCTCCGCTACCGGCTTTCAGCCAAGCAGAACGCCGCGGCGATGCGCGCGGTCCTGGCGCGCCTCGCTCGCAGCGACATCACCGCCGCGGAGCTGCACCCAGTCGCCGGCGGGGCGTTCGACCCAGGCAGCGTCGACCTCCTGGCGCGCCTGGCCCACTAGTCACGTCGCTGAGATGCGAGCGCGGATCGTCACCCGGGTGGAGCACGAGTGAGCGAGCTCGTGCTCGTCGACCGGCCGGCGAGCGGGGTGACCGTCCTCACCCTGAACCGGCCCGATCAGCTCAACGCGATGACCGCCGAGCTGTGCCAGTCGCTGCATGAGGCGTTTGCGCAAGTTGCCGCCGACCGCAGCTGCCGGGCGGTGATCGTCACCGGCGCGGGCCGCGCGTTCTGTGCCGGGCTTGACCTGCACGGCTACGGCTCGGCACCGGGCAACGACGGCACCGACCAGGCGCGAGACCGGCTCGCCAATCAGCAGCACATGTCGCGCCTCGTGCTGGGCCTTCGCGCAGTGCCGCAACCGGTGATCGCCGCGATCAACGGCGCGGCCGCCGGATTTGGGTTCGCGCTCGCGGCGGGCTCGGACATCCGCTACGCCGCAAGCGGGGCGGTGTTCCGCGTCGCGTTCGTCAACATCGGCGTGTCGAACTGCGACATGGGCACGAGCTGGCTGCTGCCGCGGTTGATTGGCGCCGCCCGCGCTCACGAGCTGATGCTCACCGGTCGGCGGTTCACGGCCGAGGAGGCCCTCGAGATCGGACTGATCGCGGCCGTGGTCGACGCTGAGCAGCTGCAGTCGCGCGCGCTCGAGGCGGCCGAGCAGATCGCGGCGCTCTCGCCGTGGGGAATGCGGCTGACCAAGCAGGGGATGTGGGCGGCGCTCGAGATCCCGTCCGAGCAGGCAGCGATCGAGTACGAGGATCGCCAGCAGATCATGTCCACGTTCGGCGCCGCGCTACCCGAGGCCGTCGCCGCGTTTCTCGAGAAGCGACCCGCGTCGTTCAGCGACTGACGGGCCGCGAACGAGACCGCCTGGTCAGACGGTCTTGACGAGGCCGCCGTCGATCAACCAGTTGGCACCCGTGACGTTGGCCATGATCGGCGAAGCCAGCAGGGCGACGATTGCGGCCACTTCCTCAGAAGTCGTGAACCGCCCCGTCGGCATGCTTGCGACCGCGCCGTCGCGGATCGCCTGGGCGCCGGCTCCGCTCGCCTTGCCGATCGTGTCGGCGACGCCGCCTTCGCCGAGCCACAGATCGGTCGCCACCGGACCAGGCGCAACGCCGGTGACGCGGATCCCCTGCGGCGCGAGCTCCTGCGACAGCGACTTGGCGACGTTGGCCAGCGCGGCCTTCGCGGCGCCGTAGTCGATCACGGCGCCGTCGGGCTCGAAGAATGCGTTGACCGAACTCACGTTGACGATCACCCCGGCTCCACGTTTCGTCATGTCCGCGACGGCGGCCCGAGTCGCGCGCAGCGCGGTGAAGAAATTCAACTGCAGCGACCACTCGAAGTCCTCGTCGCTGAGGCTGAGGAAGCCGTCGAGACGTGGGCGCACGCCGCCGACATTGTTGACGAGCACGTCGACGCGGCCGTGCCGCGCGATCGCCTCGCCGACGAGCGCGGCCGGCCCTTGCGGATCGGCAAGGTCGACGGCGACGGGCGTGACGCCCTGCAACTGCTCGAGTCCCTCGATGGTTCGAGCGCCTGCGACGACGAGCGCGCCTTCCTGCGTGAGTCTCTTGGTGATCGCGAGACCGATTCCCTTGCTCGCGCCCGTGACCACCGCAATCTTGTCCGTCAGCTGTAGGTCCATCAGCACAGCCTACGTAAGCTGCACCACATCGCCGACTTCGCCGACATCTCCCCAACCACGTTGGCCGACGTCCTCGGCCGTGACCAGGTCATGGACATCGGCATCCGCCCGCTGTGGCCGTCGATGCCGCGGGTCGCGGGCCCGGCGTTCACGGTCCGCTGCGCGCCGGGCGACAACCTGATGCTCCACGCGGCAATCCACCGCGCCGACCGCGGCTCGGTGATCGTCGTGCAGGCCGACGACGTCGATTACGCGGTCTCGGGCGGCAACGTGTGCGCGGTCGCGCAACGCCGTGGCATCGCGGCGTTCGTCGTCGACGGCGTGATCCGGGACCTTGCCGAGGTCCGGGAGCTGGGCTTCCCGGTCTTCGCCAGAGGTGTGATCCCGATCCCGGGTGCCAAGGACGTCGTCGCGCCGCTCAACGAGCCGGTCCGGTGTGGCAGCGTCAAGGTCGCGGCCGGTGACATCGTCGTCGCCGACGAGGAGGGAATCGTCGTCGTTCCGAGCGCTCGCTGCGACCAGGTGCTTGGCGACGCACGGGCGAGGCTCGCCAAGGAAGCCGGCGAGTCACTCGATGACTGGGAGCAGGCCCACCGCGCGCGCATCGATCGCATCCTCGCCGAGCGCGGATTCACCGGCTGATTTCCTAGGTCGGCTGAACCGACGCCGCAAGTCGTACGCGGTGCAATCATCGGATGTCGCATGGCGAGCGAGCACGAAGCGCGCGCTGAGCGGGAGCGCCTGCTGGCGCCGCTGCTGGCCGACGTCGACGGGCTTGCCGCGAGAGGGCTTGCGGCGCTACGGGCCGAGCTACCCGCGTACGCGGGACAGAGCGACCAGTTCTTCGCCGACGTGCTCGATCAGCTTCGGCGCAACTACACGACGATCCTGAACGCGCTGATCGAGGAGCGCGAACTGACGGCCCAAGAACTGGGCTTCCAGCGAGGAGCGTCGATGCGGCGGGCGCGGGCGGGCTTCGCGCTCGAGGACTACGTGAGCGCCTACCGGGTCGGTACGCGGGTGATGTGGGACGCGATCGGAGAGGTCGCCGAGGGCGACAGTGTCGACTACCGCACGGTTCTGGCGCTCGCCGCGAGCGTGATGCGCAGCAATCACTTCGCCACGACGCACGCGGGTGAGGCGTATGTCGAGTTTCGTCAGCACGGCCTGGCCGACGTCGCCAAGGAACGGCGCGACCTGCTCGAGCGCCTGCTCGAAGGGGCGCTTCCCGAGAGCGGCGCGTTGGCCGCCGCGGCCGAGCGCTACGGCCTGGGCGCCGCCGTCCCGGTGCTCGTGGCGGTCGCGCTCCCGCTCGGCGCCGGCTCAGACCCGGACGCCTCGTTGCTCGCCAGCGCGACGCTCGCGCGCGCCGGGCTCCAGGACCCGGCGTCGCTGGTCGTCGTCCGCCACGCCGAGATCGTCTCGATCTTCGGCCTCGCTGCGGGCCGCGACCCTGATCAGGTGTGCGTGCGGCTCGAGCAGGCACAGCAGCGCATACGCCGTGAGGGAACCTCGCTGGCGATTGGCGTGAGCACAATCGCCAAGGGAATCGCGGAGCTGCCCAACGCCTATCGAGAGGCTGTCGCAGCCGTCCGGTTCGTCGGCAAGGAAGGCGGCGTTGCGGCACTCACGCGGCTGACACAGTTCGAGTACCTCGCGCTCAACGCCGACGCAACGACACGACGTCTGATCGATCCTCGCGTCCAGGCATTCCTCGACGACGACAATCGGCGCGGTGGCGCGCTGGTGGCGACGATTCGGGCCTACGCCGAGGCCGACCTGAGTCTGAAGCGAGCCGGCGCGCTGCTGCACGTCCACACCAACACTGCCCGATACCGGCTCGACCGGATCGAGGAGCTGACCGGTCTGACCCCCCGTCGGTTCAAGGATCTGCAGGCGCTGCTGGTCGCGATCGCGGTGAACGATGCCTGATGCCCAGGCGTGTCTGCAGGACGATCGCGGCGACGAGGAGGACCAGCCCGATCAGCAGCCACGGGATCGGGTTGAGGTGCTGGTTGCATCCGGTGGCGGTTGCGGTGCGCCAGCAGGTGGTCCCCGGCCCCTGTCGCTGAAGATAGGCGACATATAGGAACACGAGGCCCGCGCCAGCGACCAGCCCGAACCTCGAGCGGCGGGCGGTAGCGCTGGCCGAGAGTGCCACGCCGGCGATCAGCGCCGGTCCGAGCGCGATCGGGCCGAGCGAGATCATGCCGAGCGCTGCGAGGGCCCCGACCGTCGCCCAGCACCAGAAGCACAGGCAGTCGAGCGTCCGTCTCATCCGGTGACGATGGGGGTGAAGTGGCGCCGGAGCTCGTTGGCATAGGTCTGGCCGATCGACGCGGCGTGGTCCTCGAGCCAGTCGCTGAACGCAATCCGCCCAAGCGGTGGGTGGTGGGAGACGAGCAGACCGGCGGTGAGGCCCTTGATCTCCTGCGCGGTGAGCACGACATCGCCCAGCACGAGCCCGAGTGCGCGAGCTGCGACCGCCATCGCAGTCGACGGTAGGTGCAAGATCGGGGCGTGGCTGTCGGTCGCACGCTGGATCGCGCGGACGAGTTCGATGAACGACAGCGTTTGGGGTCCGGCCGCGTCGGCGATCAGGTCGCCGCTCGCGCTGGCCGCCTCGATGCAGATGCGCGCGAGGTCGTCGATGTGGACCGGCTGGACGCGATAGCGCCCATCGCCTGGGATCGCGAACACCGGCAAGTGGCGCAGGATCCAGGCGATGTTGTTGGCCAGGATCTCCGGCTGGCCGCCGAAGATCCAGGTCGGCCGGACGACCGAGAACGGCACCCCAACCTCGGCGAGGGCATGCTCGACGAGCGCCTTGCCGCGGTAATAGGGGAGCGGCGAATCGACTGACGGGTTGGCGATGCTCAGGTGAACGATCCGGCTCACGCCGGCGCGGCGGGCAGCGTGAAACAGCGCCCGCGAGTTGGCGACCGCTCCGGCGAACGTCGCGTTGCCGTGATCGAACCGGACCCAGTAGGTGTTGTAGAGCGTCGTCACTCCCTCCAGCGCCCGGGCGAGCGCGACCGGATCGTCGAAGCGATAGGCGAGGGCCTGCACGCGCTCCCGGAGCGGGTGTTCTCGGTCGGGGTGAAACGTGAGCGTCCTGACGTTCCGCCCGTTCTCCAGCAAGCGTTCGGCGATGTGGGCGCCCGAGTAGCTGAACGCTCCGGTCACCAGATCCAGGTTGGTGTCGGGGGTGGTCACGGCGCCTCCGCTGGCAGCGATGGGAGCAGCGCCTGCGCGAGCGGCGCGGCTCGTATCCCGAGGTCGAGCAGCGATTCAGCCGGGGCGCGGTCGCCGTCGAGATGGCTGAGCATGTCGATCCCGAGGTAGAGCGCGATGATCGCGAACGCGAGGTCGCGCGGCGAGACCATCGACTCAAACGGTGATCCGGCGACCAGTCCGCGGATCTTGACCTCAACCATCTCGACCCACGGCTGCACCCGGGCGACGACCGCGCGCCCGAGTTCGCGATCCGAGACACCACCGGCGACCATCTCGCCGAGCACCGTCACGTACCCGTTCTGCAGGTCCTCGCGATAGATGTCGCGCGCCAGCGCCGCGAGCTCGGCAACCGTCTGGGCTCGCTCGAACGCTGGTTGGTAGGCACGCATTCGGCGCTCGCTCACTAGGTCGAGCCCGGCGAGCAGCAGATTCTGGACGGTGCCGAAGTGGTAGAAGATCAGCGCCTGATTGAAGCCGCCGATCTTCGCGATCTCGCGCGCGCTCGCCCCCGCGAAGCCGTTGCGCTTCAGCGTCTCCAGGGCCGCATCGACGATCCTCGCCTTGGTCCCGCCGAGGGGCTTTTCGTCAACTGCATCGCCGTGAGGAACTTGCATCACAGCGTCAGTTTAGCGATCGCTCAAAGCGATCGCTCAAATATGTTCGACTAGGGCCTGGGGCTTGGCCGGGGACCCGGGCTGACGAGCCGAGTCTCGTAGGCGAGAACGACTGCTTGGACACGGTCGCGGACGCCTAGCTTCATCAGGATGCGGGTGACGTGCGTCTTGACTGTCGTCTCCCCGACGATCAGCTCGGCGGCGATCTCGCTGTTCGTCTTGCCGGTCGCGAGCAGCCGGAGCACTTCGAGCTCTCGCGGGGTGAGCTCGTCGAGTCCTGGCGCTGCGTCGACGGGGGCTCGCGACGCGGCGAACTCCTCGATCAGGCGGCGCGTGATGCTGGGCGAGAGGAGGGCGTCACCCTCGCCGACCGTGCGGATCGCGGCGACCAGCTGCCGCGCCGGCACGTCCTTGAGGAGGAATCCGCTCGCGCCGGCACGCAACGCGTCGTAGACGTACTCGTCGAGATCGAACGTGGTGAGGATCAGCACGTTCGTCTTGGGGTCGTGGGTGTGGGCGAGGATCCGGCGGGTGGCTTCGATCCCATCCAGCTCAGGCATGCGGATGTCCATCAGCACGACGTCCGGGCGCAGCTCTCGAGCCAGGGCGACGGCTTGCGCGCCATTGCTCGCCTCGCCGACGATCTCGATATCAGGGTCGGCCGCAAGGATCATCCGGAAGCCGTCGCGGATCAGCTGTTGATCGTCGACGATCAACACGCGCACGCTCACGCCAGCACTCCCTGCACGCCGCGCGGCATGCGGGCTACGAGCTGCCAGCCGTGATCGGTGTCGAGGGCATCCTCTTCGAGCGCGCCCTCGCACAGCATGATGCGCTCGCGCATCGCGTCAGTGGGCCACGCGTTCGGTCCGGGGCAGCTGGCGGTGAGCCGCAGCTCGAGATCCTCCTCGCGAAACCGCAGCGTCACGCCCACACTCGGCGCGCCACGACCGCGAGCGCTCTCCAGGGCGCCCTCGAGGATCCGGTAGACGCCGAGGTCGACGCCGGCGGCCAACGCTCCCGGCTCACCGTCCACCCGCAGCTCGACGTGCTGACCGCGCTCGCGCGCACGTTGGATCAAGGAGTAGACCTGAGCGACGCCCGGTTGTGGCTCGAGCCCGGGTCGATCATCGCCGTGGCGCAGGACCCCGAGGATGCGGCGCATCTCAGCGAGAGTCTCACGACCGGTGTCTTCGATCGCGCCCATCGCGACATCAGCGCGCGCCGGATCGACGACGAGCCTGCCGCGGGCGCCCTCAGCCTGAACGACCATCCCCGCCACGCTGCGCGCAACGATCGCATGCAGCTCGGTCGCGATTCGCGAGCGCTCGCCGGCCATCGCCAGCTGCGCGCGATCCTCGCGCTCGGCCGCCAGTTGTGCGGAGGTGCGCTGCAGCTCCGCGGCCAGCAACCGGCGCGCGCGGATCGCCCGACCGGCGGTCCAGGCCGCGCTGATCGTGAACGCCGCTCCGGCGAAATGGCCAATCGGTTGATGGTGCGCGATCAGCTCGCTGATCGCGGCGCCCCCCAGCAGGAACGCGAGTCCGAGCACGGCGTTGCGGAGTGCCTGCCAAGCGGCGACCGTGTAGGCCGGCACCAGCAGGAAATACGCCGCGAGCAGCGGCGAGTGGTCAAGCGTCGTCAGCAACGCGTTCATCAGCGCCGCGAGCGCACCAACGATGACGACGAACGACAGCGGAGCGCGGCGTCGCCACACAGCCGCCAGCGCGATCCCGGCAACTGCCAGCATGTTCAGTGCCAGCGGACCGTGTCGGTGGTCGGCGGCCAGCACGCCGAGCTCAAGCGCCACCAGCAGGACCCCGGCACATACAGGATCAAGCCAGCGCCAACGCATGTCGTCGGCGAGCGCGAACGGCAGCCGATCTCCGCCGGCCGGCGAGATGGCGGTGTGCTGCGAGGGTCGTATGCCGTCAAGCGGAACTCGCGCCCGAACTTCGAAGCCGTGGCGGTCGCTGCGCCGTTCCGCGTGCAGCTCGCCGCCGTACAGCCTGACCCGCTCGCGCATCCCGACCAGCCCATGTCCGGGTTGACCGTCGTTGTCGTGGCCAGGTGGGGGGTCATGTCCGTCATCGGATACCTCGAGCTCGAGCCAGCCAGCGCCGACGCTCACGTTCACACACGCGCGCGCGGCGCCGGCGTGCTTGATCGCGTTCGTCAGCGCTTCCTGCACGATTCGGTAGGCGACCAGGTCGAGGCCGGGCGTCAGCGCCTCGAGCTGACCGTCAACGTGGACCTCGACCGGCAGGCCCCCCGCTCGCGCGCGCTCCACCAGCGCATCGAGCTGCGCGAGGCCGGGTGCGGCGGAGCTTGCGAGCGCGTCACTGCCGCGGTGCAGCACACCGACGATCCGCCGCAGCTCCACGAGCGCGTCACGGCCCGCGCCCTCGACAACGTGCAGCGCCGCCCGGGCGGCTTCGACATCGCCGCTCGCGACGCCGCGCGCGCCACTCGTCTGAAGCACCATCACGCTGACGTCGTGTGCGATGACGTCGTGAAGCTCGCGCGCCATCCGATATCGCTCCTCGACCGCGGCGCGGCGCGCCCGGTCCTCCTGCGCCTCGGCCAACCGCGCCGTGCTCGCCTCGAGCTCGAGCGTCAAGGCTCTTCGGGTCTCAAGCGTCCGGCCGAGCGCGAACGCTGCGCCACCGAACAACGCCCACGACCCGAGCACAGCGCCCACCGAGCCGCCGGGTTGGGAGTAAGTGATCACCACGACTCCCGCCAGCCAGTAGGCGAACACGACCGCCGTCGCGCGCATGCGCTCGAGACCCCGCGTGCGGCGGCCGAGTAGATAGAAGTTCAACGCGATCGCCGCCACCTCGAACGCGCCGCCGCCGGTGTAACCGCTGGCAAGCTGGAATGCCATGAGGGCGGTGATCGCGACCGTCGTCGTCAACCATGGGTTCAGTCGCCGCCACGCGACGCTGCCGGTGAGCACGATCAGCGGCACGGCCGCCAGTCGATCCGAACCCCGGTGAAGCTGCGAGGAGGCATCCGCAAGTGCGCCGGCCGTGAGCAGCGCCGCCAGCACCCGGTCGTACACGCGCAGATCGACCGACCGTGCGCGTGCGATCAGCTTGCGTCCAGTCCCCATGAGCGCACGCTAACGCCACAGTCAGGGCCGCGCATCCGACCAGGCGGTGACTCGGGTCCTACCCGAGGAGGACCCGGTCCGAGCCAGATCACCACCCAGTCCACATCAAGTCCTCCCGGCGTCCGACGACAGGACGGCGGGCCGCTGAGACGCTGGCGCCAACCAATCAGGAGGTCAGCATGTCCGATACCGCAGCTTCACCAACAGCTCTCAGTCGCCGCACCTGGCTCGGCCTGGTTCTCGCCGACGTGGTGCTGTTTGTCCTCGCGAACCTCACCGCCAACAACAGCAGCCATCCCGGCACCGTCAGCAACATCCTGTTCGTCGCGTTCGTGATCGGCACCGCGCTGCTGATCGCGTTGGCGGTCGTGACCATGGTCAAGTCGCGCCGCGGAGCAACGCGATGAGGGCCGCTACGAGAGCCGCAGCTATCCTCGCAGCCGGCGCTTCGATCCTCGCGATCGGCGCTACGTCGGCGACGAGCGCGATCAGCTCGGGCCTGCCGACGCTCCGGCTCGCTCTGAACGGTCGCTCGATTGTGGTCAGCGGGCCACTCCAGTCAGGCGCCGTGAACGTCGTCGCCACCGCCAGCGTCAAACACACCGAACCGGTGCTGATCCGCCTTCACCCGGGGCTGCCGTTCTCGGTCTTTGCCCAGGCAGGTGCGGCAATCAACGCCCACCACGGGGATCTCAACTATCTCGACCCGTACGGCTCGATCGTGTTCGACGTCAGCGCCGACAAGGGAGTCACCAGCGCCCAGACGATGCTTGAGCCGGGCAACTATCTGGCGATCGACCTGAGCGCCAGCAATCCCGATCCGCCCCACACGGCGTTCGTGATCGCGCCCGCGTCGCACCCGGCGTCGCTTCCGAGGCCGGGTGCGACGATCACCGCGATCGACTTCGCATTCCATGGCCCAAGCAAGCTCCACGATGGCGAGCTCGTGCGATTCCGGAACGATGGCTTCCTCGTGCACCCGATCCAGGGGATCGGCGTCAAGAACGCCAAGACCGCGAGACGGCTGACGGCCTTGCTTCGCGCTGCCAACGACCAGGAGGCCCCGAAGCTCGGGATCAGCTTCCCGGAGTTCGCGGGACCACTCTCACCGGGCGGCGTCCAGCAGGAGCTGATCAACGAGCGACCCGGCATCTACGTCCTCGCCTCGATCCTGCGCACCCAGGACGGCCGCGAACAGACTCAGCTCGATATGGAGCGAACGATCCAGATCGTGAGGTGAGCCGGGACGCCCGCAGCGCCTGGGTTCACCTCGCCAGCGCCTCCAACAGGGTGTGCGCGGCGAAGTCGCCCTGGTGCACCGCTCCATCGATGAACAGCGTCGGCGTGCCGAGCACCTCGCCCGACGCCTCGCCGCTGCGAACGTCGCGGCGCACGCGCTCGAGCACCGCCAGCTCGCTGCGGTCCAGGTCGAACCGCGTTATCTCGAGCCCGAGCTCACCGGCGTACCGCCGCAGGTCGTCATCGGCAAGCGCCTGCTGGCGGTGAAAGAGCAGTTGGTGCATCTCCCAGAATCGGCCCTGCAGCGCTGCGGCCTCCGCCGCCAGAGACGCGGCGAGCGCATGGGGATGGATCTCGGTCAGCGGAAAATGACGGAACGCGAACCGGACGCCGTCGCCGAGCTCCGACTCGACACGCTCGATCTCGCGGAACGCCCGGCGCGAGTAGGGACACTCATAGTCGCCGTATTCGACGATCAGCCTCGCGGCGGCCGGACCGCGAACGTGATCGACGGCTTCGTCAAGCGGCTCGATCATCGACTGATTCTGGCCGATCACCCCGGTGACCGCGCGCGACTACCGGGCCGGGCGCCGGACATGGCGGCTGACATCGCCGACGAGATCGGTCTGCACGCGCCGCTCGACGAATCGCCATTGTCCCGCGCGGCACTCGAACCGGTCGTAATACCGGCCGCTGACGATCGGCTGCAAGCTCAGGCCGGGCACGGCTTGAAGCGCAGTGAAATAGGAACGCGCGACCGCCGTGCCTGCCTGTTCATCAACCTCGATCGCAAGATTGGTGATCAGGTGCTTGGTCCGCGGGGTCCCGTCGTCATAGACGATCAGGTTGTCTCGGAGCGTTTTCTCGATGGCAGCGCTACCACTCACCGAGCCGGCGCCCCCGGTAAAGGTGGCATCGGCCAGCAGA
>DASXDD010000224.1:0-58457 GCA_036490775.1 Solirubrobacteraceae bacterium
AACTAATGACCCTCACCACCCAAGGCAAAGTCACCCTCCACACCACCACCTACCCCCTCAACGCAATCAACGACGCCATGCACGACCTCAACAACGGCCACCTCCAAGGCCGCGGGATCCTCATCCCCGAGGCCGCCTAGACAACATCAGCGCTGACGGGTGCTCCGCATCGCGGAGCACCTCGAGCTCGACCGCGACCAGCTCGGTCGCGACGTTCGGGTCCTCGCCGGTGCCCGGGTTGCGGGCGTAGCGCGGGTGCGCGCCCGATGACACCTGCAGCCGGATCCGGCGCCCGGCTGCGAACCGGTGCGCGATCGGCCAGAGCTCGAACGCGACCCGCCATGTGCCGTCAGCGAGCTGCTCGAACCGGCCCGGAGCGACCCGATCGAGCGCGTCGCAGACGTTCAGCGATGTGCCATCGGCATCGACGTCGCATACGCGCGCGAACACGTCGAAATACGGCGAGCTCGCGCGGATGAACAGCTCGACAGCGACGGGACCGATCGCCTCAAGCGCGTCCGGCAGCGGCGCCGTCGTGTACGTGAGCACGTCGGCGCGCGCTTCGAGCTCGCGGTTGTCGAGGACCGGCTCGCGCGACAGCAGCACCGGGCCGCCGACCGACGGCGTCGGATCGGCCGGGTCATAGCGGTAGCTGTCGCGGCCCGGCGCCGCGGCCGGCGGTTCGGGCGCCGCGTCGATCAGCCGACGCTCGCCGGCCAGCCACAGTCGCCGCTGCGACGTCCCCGGAGGCGGCCAGCTCTCGAGGTCGCGCCAGCGGTCGTCGACCGACTCGCCGGTGACGAACACGCGAATGTTCGAGGGGCGAACCAGCCGGTCGTCGCCGAGCAACCGCGCGCGCAGCCACGCGATCCCCTCGCGCGTACCGGCCGCGACCAGCCTCGGGTCGGTGTGGGTCCACGGCCCGATCAGCAGCTGCGGCTCGCGTCCGGCGTCCCGCAGTGACCGGAAGTCCTCGAGCATCCACGGCAGGAAGATGTCGTACCAGCCGCCGATCAGCTGGACGGGCGCCTTGACCTTGCCGACGCCCGCGGCGAAGTCGCGCGCGACCCAGTAGTCGTCGTCGCGCGCCGAGTGGCGGATCGCCTCGCGAAACCAACCGACCTGTGCGCCGGTCGCGCGCTCGTCGAGCTCGCCCAGCGGGACGTCCCCGAGAAGCGCGGGCAGCCGCCGCAGTGAGCGGGCCATCGTGATCGGCGCAAGCCGCCGCTCCTGCTCGGCCACGAGCACGAGCCACGAGGCCGAGGTCTCGAGCGAGAGGCTCCCGCCGGCGTACGTCTGGCCGTGAAACTGAGACGCGCTGACCTGGATCGACAGCGCCGCGAGGTCGTCGCCCGCGTCGGGCGCGACCGCCCACTGCACGAGCCCGAGGTAGCTCGGGCCGATCGTCCCGATCCGGTCGGCGTGCCACGGCTGTGCGCGGATCCAGCGGAGCGTCGCGAGCCCGTCGGCGCGTTCGTCGAACGGGTTGAACTCACCGCCCGAGCCGAACGTGCCGCGCACGCTCTGGATCACGACCTGGAGCCCGCGCTCGGCGAGTAGGCGGCCGAACAGCAGCCCGACCAGCTGCCGACGCCCGTAGGGCGAGCGCACGAGCACCGTCGGCTGCGGATCGCCGGCGCGGTCGCGGGCCACCCAGCGGTCGGCCATCAGCACCGCTCCGTCGTCCATCGGCACGCGCAGGTCGTGCTCGCTGATCACGTCGTGCGTCTGCGCTCGGGTCAAGTGCATGCGCCGGGCAAGGAGCTCGCTCGGCAGGCTCATTGCTGCTCCTCGATCCACGTGTCGATCCGCCGCCACCAATCGTTGAGCCAGGCGACCTGCTCGTCTGAGTCGGCGGGCACATCCGACGCTGGGACGAGCCACATGTGCGTGCGAAGCGTTCTGCCGATCGGCATGTCTCGCCACAGCTCTCCGGGATAGGCGGCGAGACCGAGGCCCGTGTGGGCGGCGAAGATCACGTTGGCATCTGGGTTTGCGCCGATCGCGGCGAGCGCGCCGCTGGGGCGGGGCGGCAGCACGTTGCTCATCTGCTCGGCGTCTGCGGCGGCGCGCCGGCGACCCTTGCCTCTCAGCTTCGCCAGCGCGGAGCGGCGACGTTCCGGAGTGAAGTTGCCGCCCTCGGGAAACAGCAGCAGCGCTCCGCGGCGGCCGAGCGCCGAGGTGACATCGGCGATCATCGCGATGCATTCATCTCGGTCGTCGGACGTCAGCAGCGCTTGGGGGAGCCGGTGCGCGAGCAGATCGATGCATGGCTCGAGCACCCAGGTCCCCTTCAGGACTACGCTTGGGCGGCGCGCAAATCGCGACAACAGCTGGTCGATCAGCAGGAACGTGTCGCCCGGGCCGGCATGGCGGCTGAAGACGATCACCGGAGCGTCGTCCTCGAGCGCGCCGGTCGCGCCGGCCGATGAGTCCGGTGCGAGGTCGATCTTGAGCGCGGAGACGGCGCTCGAAGTGACCCGCCGGGCGAACCACCGCAACAGCCGCCAGTGCAGTTGCTGGAACCTGCGCGTGTGCATCAGCCATCCGCCGGCGCTGAGCACCCACAGCGCTCCACAGGCGATCAAGACGGCGATCGCGCTGGTGAAGTAGGCGACGATCAGACGGACGGCGGTCAACAGCTGCGGACGTCGCGTCAGCTTGTCGGCGATCCAGGCGAGCCCGAGCAGCAGCGGCGACAGCACCAGGAAGGCGACCGCGACGACAAGCCAGACCGTGATCGTGATCGGCCTCCTGGCCCACTTCGGGCCCATCAGGCGGACTGGCCGTCGAGGTAATGCATCGACGCCTCGTAGGCAGCATCGATCTGCCGCTGCACTGTGCGAGCCAGACGTCTGACGCGAAACTGAGCGGACACGTCGTTGTATGCGGGCGCCGATGAGCCTCCCGTCGGTAGCAGGTGCAGCTCCACATCAGGTGGAAGGGACCTGAGATCGTGGGCGAACCGATGGCGACGCGCGACTTCGAACGCGACCAGGCCCACCTCCCAGGGTCGGCGCGGCGGGCGCAGCTGTTGCTCGAGCCTTCCAACCTGGAGGACGTAGATTCGCTTGGCACCAAGCGCAACAGCCCGACTCACGGGCACGGAGTTGACGATCCCGCCGTCGATGAAATGCTGATCGCCGATTCGCACCGGCGGCAGGATGCCCGGGACCGCGCAAGACGCCAGCAGGACGTCCGCGAGCGGCCCCGCGTCGAACCAGTGCTCCGCGGCCCGCTCGATCGACGCGGCGACGCACTGAAACGGGACGGTGAGCTGCTCGACACGTGCAACCGGCAGGACGTCGAGTAGGACGCTGTGCAGCTTCTCGAAGGATTCGAGGTGGGTGCCGCTACGGGCCAGCGTCGCGACTCGGCGGAGGTTCGCGCGCTGATCGCGCCCGGCGCGATTGGCGTCGAGCCACAGCTCGATCAGGCGCTCGACGCCGCTTGTGGTGGGATCGGCGGCGAAGAATGCTCCGTTGACAGCTCCGATCGAGGTACCGAGGACGACGTCTGGCACGATCGAGCGCTCGGCGAGCGCACGCAACATCCCGACCTCGTGGGCGCCGAGCACGCCGCCTCCACCGAGCACGAACCCGACCTCACACGTCAATCCCGGGGATTCCATGCTGATCATTGTTCCCGGTAGCCAACCCCGCATCCCATGAAGGAGCCACGGATGTCCTACAGCACGATCTTGTATGCCGTTGATGGTCCGGTCGCCACGATCACGCTCAACCGCCCCGAGGCGCTGAACACGATCGTGCCGCCGATGCCCGACGAGGTGCAGGACGCCGTGTCGGTTGCCACCAGGGACGCCGACGTCAAGGTGATCGTCGTCCGCGGGGCCGGACGCGCATTCTGCGCCGGCTACGACCTCGGCGGCGGCTTCACGCACTGGGACGAGTGGATCACCACCGACGGCCGTTGGGATCCCGGCAAGGATTTCGCGATGGCCACGGCGCCGCAACTGTCGCCGACCCAGCAGCTGATGAGCGTCTGGCGCAGCTCAAAGCCGGTGATCGCGCAGGTCCATGGCTGGTGCGTGGGGGGTGGCAGCGACTTCGCCCTGTCGGCCGACCTGGTCGTCGCCAGCGAGGACGCGGTGATCGGCACGCCGTACAGCCGGATGTGGGGGTCGTACCTGTCCGGGATGTGGATCTATCGGCTCGGCCTCGCCCGTGCCAAGTACCACGCGCTGACGGGCCGCCCGCTGAACGGCCGCGAGGCTGCCGAGATCGAGCTGATCAATCAGGCCGTGCCGTTCGATGAGCTCGAGCGGACGGTGGCCGAGCTCGCGGCCGACCTCGCGTCGATCCCTGCCTCGCAGCTCGCGGCGATGAAGCTCGTCGTCAACCACGCCTACGAGAACATGGGACTCGCGTCAACCCAGACGCTCGGGCCGATCCTCGACGGGCTGATGCGGAACACACCCGACGCGTTGGAGTTCATCGAGCAGGCCGAGCGCGATGGTGTGCGCTCGGTCGTCGCACAGCGCGACCGGCGGTTTGCCGACTACGGACAGGCGCCGCCGGAGCTACGACCCAACCCCGAGCACGTGATCGTGCCGTGAGCCGGCCGTAGCTCCGAGCAGGCTCGGTCAGGGAGAGATCTCCTCGTACCTGCGCCCTCGTGTCTTATTGGTGAACTGGGCGATGACGGCGGCCGCGACGAGGAACGCCGTGATCACCATGAACGCCTCGAGCACCGTCAGGTGCGGGATCCACGGCGCGATCAGCAGCACGCCGATCCCACCGCCGAGGTGGCCGACGCCGTCAACCAGCCCGAATCCCGTCGCCCGTGCCCGGGTCGGGAAACTCTCAGTGGAGAGCGTGTAGGTCATCGGGACCCAGATGTTGAACCCGAAGAACACGATCCCCGCGCCGATGAACGCGACCACGAGGTGGCCGGTGCCGGCGGCGGCCACGATCACGCCGCCAATCAGCGTGATCACCGCCCCGATCGGCAGCCACAACTTGCGCTCGAGGCGTTCGGAGAACGCGACTGCAAACAGGGCGCATGCAAGGAATCCGAATGCGCCGACGGCAGTGATCAGCCCGGCCTCGGGCGGCGGGTACTTGAGCGAAGCGAGGATCGACGTGAACCCGGCCGAGAACCCGAACACCGTCACGTACGCCAGGAACCAGACGGCCAGCAGCTGCACCATGCGGATCAGGTACACGCGGTTGCGCAGCACCGATGCAAATGGGCTGTACTCGATATCCCCGGTGTCGACGGGCACGTCCTCGTCGACAGGCGCCAGCGGGCCGTGCTTGGAAGCGACGCGCTCCATCTCGCCGACGATCTCGTCGGCTTCATCGACGCGGCCGCGCGCGACCAGCCACCGCGGCGACTCGGGCAGCTTCACGCGCAGCGCAATCCCGACCAGCGCGAGCAGCGCGCCGATCGCGTACATCCAGCGCCAGCCGTTGGTGAATGTCGGGCTCGCCTGCGCGAATGAGAGTCCATCGGGCCACGGCGCGGACGGGGTCGTCAGCACCAGGCCCAGCCAGATTCCGAGCAGCGCACCGAGCGCGGACATGATGAAGATCACCGAGATCCAACGGGAGCGGTTGCGCCGTGGCGCGACCTCACCGACGAACGTGTTGACGATCGCCAGGTCGGCACCGACGCCGATTCCGGTAACGATCCGCGACAGCACGAAGTGGGTGTAGTCGGGCGCGACCGCGCTGTACAGCGCGCCGAGCCCGGTCAGGCCCATCGTGAACATCAGCATGTTGCGGCGGCCGATCCGGTCGGAGATCGGGCTCAGGATCAGCGCGCCGATCACGTATCCCAAGAGGTTGAGCACCACCGGGACGCGCAATGTGGTGATCGCGTTCTCGGGCGTGCAGCCGTGCTTGAGCGCAACGCACGTCTGGATGAACGACACGTTGATGTCGAACACGTCGTAGAACGCGAACAGGAATCCGGTCCCGATGATTCCGAGAAACAGGAACGGCATCGACCAGGCGTCGATGCGATCCAGTCGCGCGAGCACCGATTTTGCGCTCGCCGAGGCGGCTCTGGATGATCCCGGCCGCAGCTGCGTAACAGTCGACACGGCAACCTCCCTCTAGGTCGTTATAGGTGCCATACCCCGCGCTGATGGTCACCAATCGCACGCGTGTGCGCGATGCGAACAGCGTCTGCCGATGCGGTGGGTGTCGCTGCGCGGGCGGGAGGTCAGGCGGCGACGGCGTCGCCGGCAGAGCCCTGCGAGTCGCCGAACAGCGGGTTCGCGGCCTCGTTGGCCCAGACGAGCGCCTCGACGTACAGCGTGCCGGCGTCCGGGATCAGGCTGTGGGCGCGGTCAAAGTCGCCGGCCTCGAGCGCTTGCACGCAGTCGAGCAGCATGCCCTTTTCGCCCTCGTGCGCGACCAGCGCCTCGCGCATGTCGCGCGGAAACGGGATCGAGGCGAGCACCTCGTCGATCGGCGTGTCCATCAGCGCGTCGATCACCGAGAACATCCCGAGCGTGAACAGCTCGCCCGCGATCGCGTTGAGCGGCTGGCCGGCGAGCTCTGAGAAGCGGCCGCGGGTCAGCGCTGTGACCGTCAGCTCCGGCGGCTTGTCGTCGATGCTCGCGAACACGCTCAGCGTCGCCCAGCGGCGCAGGTTCTGGACGCCCAGCAGCGCGAGCGCCTGGCGGATCGAGCTGATCTCCATGCGCAGGCCGAAGAACGCGGAGTTGATGTAGCGCAACAACCGAAAGCTCAGCGAGACGTCGCGCGCAATCAGCCGCTCGAGCTGCGCGATGTCGACGGCCGGGTCCTGCAGGGCGGCGATCACCTCCAGCAGCGATAGCCGGCTGGCGACGATCCCGCGGTCGTGCAGCAGCTCCGGACGGCAGAAGAAGTAGCCCTGGAACAGCTCGCAGCCGAGCTCGGCACAGAACGCGTAATCCTCTTGGGTCTCGACCTTCTCGGCCAGCAGCGTGACGCCGCGGTGCTTGAGCCGGGTCGCGTGCTCCTGCATGCCCTGGCGGCCGAGTGCGAGCACGTCGAGCTTGACGACATCGACGAGCTCGAGCAGCGGCTCGGCCGCCTCGCTGTAGGCGAAGTCGTCGAGTGCGACGCGATAGCCCTCGTTGGTGAGCTCGGCAAGCGCCGCGATCAGCTGCTCGTCGAGCATCTGATCCTCGAGCAACTCGAGCCTGACCTTGCCCGACGGGAGCGTCTGCACGAGCCCGTTGAGGACGAAGTCCCGCGACACGTTGATCCAAGCTGTGCGGTCACCGACGATCCGGTCGAGTCCGATCTCGGTGAACGCGTTGAGGACCACGTTCGCCGTCGCCCCTTCGGGGGTCGGGATCGCCTGGGCTTCCCTGCTGCGAAACAGCAGCTCGTAGCCGACGACCTCAAGGTCGCGGTTGAAAATTGGCTGTCGGGCGACAAATACGTCAGACATCAAGGCCTCGCGCGGGTAACCCCCAATTGGCTACTCGGCAACTGAGCGCAAACCTGAACCTTCTCGTGCCAGGTGTCTGCCAACCGTCCAGACCGAGCGCCGTTCAGGCCGTTAGCGCGGGTATTGGAACGCCTGGGTCTGCGTGACCTTGGCGGCGAGTTTGCCGTCGTCGCGGACCAGCTCAGTCTCGACGACGATCATCGTCCTGCCGCGGTGCAGCGGGCGCGAGCTGGCGGTCACGGCGCCCTCGCGGACGGCCCGCATGAAGTTCGTCTTGGACTCGATCGTGGCGGTGCCGACGGCGCCCTCGGGAAGGTTGAGGACCGCGCACACTCCGCCGGAGTTGTCGGCCAGTGCCATCAGCGCGCCGCCGTGCATGATCCCGCCGGCTGTGCAGCGCTCGGGCGTCCACTCGAGCCGCGAGACGACCAGCTCGGGCGTGGCCTCCAGCAACTCGATCCCGAGCGTCGAGGCGAACGGAATCAGGTCTCTCAGGGCGCTTGGGTCGAGCTCGCTCACTAGCTCAGGCGAGGGTACCGCCGACGCCGACTAGCGCTGCGCTGAACCGGGGGATCGTGAGCTCGTAGCGGCCGTCGACCGGCTCGAGCGCGATGTGCGTCTGGCGCCCATGCCAGCGGCCGTCGGCTCCGAGCCATTGCCCTCCGAGCGTCACCCCCGAGGTCGAGCCGGCCGACGGGGCCAGCAGCCGCTCGACGGTCGCCGGCCCGCTCTGAGCGACGCGCAGGGCGACGGTCGCCGCGTGGCCGCCCTTGTTGATCACGAGTACATGCAGCCGCCCGCCGGCCACCTGGACCGCCCAGACCTTCACATGCGTCGAGTGCCTGGAGCTGACGGCGACCGGCTCGAGGCGGGCGTCGTGTCCGAGCGTCTGGCGAAACAGCGCGAGACCGTAGAGCAGCGGCCGGGCCACGAGCCCGCGCCGCGTGAACGCGAACGCGGCATTGATCGCGTCGGTCCGGACGTGCACGTTGACGCCGTCGACTCCGGCGTGCAAAAGCTCGAACATCGCATCCGGCGCCCACAGCGCGGTGGCGAACGAGTTGCTGACGCCCGGCACGCCGCCGCAGGTCACAGAGTTGAGCTCGGTCAGGCGGAACGGGAGGCCGGCGCGGTGCGCATCTCCGACTACGGGCTCGAGCGAGCGCGCGAGCCCCGCCGATGCGCGCTCGCTGAGGATCCGCCCGATCGTCGGATAGTTCGGAGAGATCGGGGAGGCACAGGCCGTGTACGGATACTGGTGCGCGGTCACGATCCCGAGCTGCGAGCGCGCCCGGGACACGAGCGTCGACGCCCACGAGGCGTGGTGGGCCGGGTTGGCGATCCCGGGACCGAGCAGCGGCACGCCCGGCGCGATTCGTTGCAGCAGCCGAGCGTAGGAGCGGAAGTCGGCGACGTAGCCGCGCGGCGTCAGGGCGCGCGGCAGGATCGCCGGGTCCAGCCCGCGGCGCGAGAGCGCCGCGATCCAGAACGAGCGGCTGTAGATGTCGGGCTCGTTGCCGACCTCGAATCCGACGATGCTGCGGCGCGGGAGCTCGGCCTCGGCGGCCCTGGCCCATTCGGCGGCCCGCGACGGCGAGTCGGTGATCAGGTTGAGGTCGAAAATCAGGCGTGCGTTGACGTGGCTGACGACCAGGCGCGCCGCCTCCAGCCACTCGGGCGTCAGCTCGAACACCCACCGTGGCATTGTTCGAAGCGTCGGCTCCCAGATCGTGTGATCGGCGGAGTTGCCGCCGACGCGCAGGATCAGGGGCCCGTCTCCCGGCACGTGCAGCAGCGACAGCACGCGTCCGAACTGCGCCATGTGCGCCGTGTATCCCGGCAGTGACCAGTACTCGGTCGACAGGCCCAGGAATGAGTCGGGGACGGCCCTCGAGCTCGTGCTCGCTGGGATCGTCGCGAGCATCGCCGGGCGCCTCGCGCGGACGGCAATCGCCGTCGCCTCCGGCGTTGCAGCGCGGGTGATGCCGTCGCGATCGAGGTACGCCGTGAACAGGCTGATCGCCAGTACAGCAGCGATCGCGGCGCCGGCGCCGAGCAACACGGCGCGGCGACGACGGATCTCGGGGGGCCACCGGGACGTGGCCGCAACCATAGGCGTGGCACGAGCCGCGAAGAGGCAGCGACCGGGCGGTTTAACTCACCGCACACGAGGATCTAACGTTCGGTGTCACACTATTGACCGTGGCCTCGCTCGATGACGTCGACCTTTCGGCCAAGCTCCCCAAGCGCAAGGGGATCGAGCGCTTGCAGGTTGCCCAGCACCGGCTGCTGGCACTCCGTCTCCAGGCCGGCGCGCAGATCGGAAGCGGAGAGCTCGGTCCGCCGCTGTGCGTGCTGTTCGAGGGATGGGACGCCTCGGGTAAGGGCGGCGCGATCCGACGGCTCACCTCGCCGCTTGACCCTCGCCACGTCAACGTCGCGCAGTTCGCCGCGCCGAACCCGCGCGAGAAGCGACACCACTTCCTGTGGCGGTTCTGGCCCGAGCTGCCGGGGTGGGGCGGGATGGCCGTGCTCGACCGCTCGTGGTACGGCCGGGTGTTGGTCGAGCGCGTCGAGGGGTTCGCGACCAAGCAGGAGTGGCGCCGCGCCTACGACGAGATCGTCGCGTTCGAGCGCAGCCTCGCCAACGAGGGGATGGTGCTCGTCAAGTTCTGGATTCACGTCTCCGAGAAGGAGCAGCGCAGGCGCTTCGAGGCGCGCAAGACCGATCCGCTGAAGAGCTGGAAGCTGACCGACGAGGACTGGCGAAACATCGCCAAGCGCGACGAGTACGAGCAGGCGGTCAGCGACATGCTGCGGCGCACCGACCACAAGCACTCCCGCTGGACAGTGATCGCCGGCGAGAGCAAGCCGTATGCACGGGTCGCCGTGCTTGAGGCCGTTATCGAGGCACTCGAGCAGGGCCTTCGCGACGCCGGCCAGGAGCCGATCGCGCTCGCAGCAGAGCTCTAGCGGCCTAGCGCGGCTGGCGGCCGAGGCGGCGAAACAGCACAGTCACATCGCCGCGCGCGACGGCGCGGATCAGCCGCTCGAGCCGGCCGACCCCGGCCTCGGGCAGTGCGACGGCGAGCTCCACGGTTCCCCGACGTGCGTAGCTGGCATGGACCTCGCCGAGCTCCTCGAGCAGGTTCAGCATCGCGTCGTTCTCGGCCAGCGCCAGCGCCGTGAACGAGCTGATTCCCTCCTCGCGCGCGCGCTTGGCCAGCGCCGCGGTCAGGCGGCTGCCGACTCCGTGGCCCTGCCAATCGTCGGCGACCGCGACGGCCATCTCGGCGACCTCGTCGTCGTCGGGCGAGCGGACGAAGCGCGCGACCCCAACCCCCTCACCGCTGTCGGGTTCGACGGCGACGAGCGCCTCGTGGTTTCGATGATCGACCTCGGTGAAGTACCGAAGCTCGGCCGGCGTGAGCGGTCCCCTGGGCGAGAGGAAGCGCCGGTAGCGCGACTCCTCGCTGAGGCGGTCGAACCCCCTCGCCAGCGCCTCCTTGTCGTCGGGCTCGATCGGCCTGATCTCGATCTTGGCTGCGCCCGGTTCGCTGCCTGCGGTCATGTCCCGAGCGTAGAGTGCCGCGCGGCCTAAAGGTACATGACTAGACAGTTATATGCCTGATGGGATATAAATCTCGTATGTCCGCGTTCGAAGTCCTCGCCGAGCCGAACCGCCGTCGGATCCTGGATCTGCTCAGAGCATCCGAGCAGCCGGTCGGTGAGCTCGTCGCACAGCTTCAGGTAAGCCAGCCGGCCGTCTCCAAGCACCTGCGGGTGCTACGCGAGGCGGGGCTGGTGCAGGTGCGGGGCGATGCCCAGCGCCGCCTGTACAGCGTGAGTCCTGAGCCGCTGCGGGCGATCGACGACTGGCTGATGCCCTACCGGGCACTGTGGGCGTCGCGACTCGACGACCTCGAGCGCCACCTGGACACGATGACCGACGGCTGAAAGGAGCCCACGATGTACGGAAATCTCGAACAGCTTGACGACGGACGCTGGCAGCTGCGCTTCACGCGCGCGCTCGAGCACCCGCCCGAGAAGGTCTGGCGCGCGATCACCGAGCCCGAGCACCTCGCGCGCTGGTTCCCGACCACGATCGACGGCGATCGGACCCAGGGGGCGAAGCTGACGTTCCGCTTCCCCGCCGACCAGTTCGGGCCGTTCGACGGTGAGATGCTGGCGTATGAGCCGGAGTCTGTAATGGAGTTCCAGTGGGGACCCGACACGGTCCGGCTCGAGCTGCGCCCGGCCGGCGACGGCACCGAGCTGACGCTGCTCGACACGCTCGAGGACCGCGGCAAAGGTGCGCGCGACGGCGCGGGCTGGCACACGTGCCTCGACGCGCTCGAGCGCGAGCTGACCGGCGACGACGCCGCACGGGACGAGATGGGTCGCTGGAAGGACGTGCACGAGCACTACATCGCGAGCTTCGGTCCCGAGGCGGCCACGATCGGGCCGCCGGAGGGGATCTAGCTCAGCGAGTCCAGCGCGACTACGCGGCCGCCGTCGGCGGCCGCGTACAGCGCCTCGATCGCACGCGCCTGGCCGAGCGCGTCCTCGCGTCCCAGCAGTAACGACGCCTCGCCGCGGATCGCCGCCGACATGTTCTCGACCTCGAGCCGGTAGGAGTCGACCACCTCGACCTCGATCCGCTCGAGGCCGCCGTCGCGGCGCAGCTCGATCACCGGCTTCAGGCAGTGCCACGGGTCGTCGAGGAACAGCGAGCCCTCGTCTCCGATCACCTCGAGCTCGTCGCGCGCGGCGAGCGCGAGGCCGGCGTCGAATGTCGCGAGCACGTCGTTGGGGAAGCGCATCGTGCCCGTGAACACGACGTCGACGCCGTCGCCGCCGAGCGCCTGCTCGGCGCCGACCCGCTGGGGCTCGCCGCCGATCAGCCGCGAACCGTTGACGCAGTAGGAGCCGACGTCCATCAGCGCCCCGCCATCGAGCGCGGAGATCAGCCGCACGTTGGCAAGGTCGGCCGTCGCGAAGCTGAACGCCGAGCGGATCAGCCGCAGGCGCCCGACCGCGCCGCCGGCGACGAGCTCGGTGAGACGGCGGGTCTGCGGGTTGTGGCGGTACATGAACGCCTCCATCAGCAGCCGGTCCTCGCGCTCGGCGACGTCGAACGCGCGCTGCACGTCGGCCGCGCGGCGGCTCAGGGGCTTCTCGCAGAGCACGTGCTTGCCGGCCTCGAGCGCGCGGATCGACCACTCGATGTGCAGCGAGTTGGGCAGCGAGATGTAGACGGCGTCGACGTCGGGATCGGCCAGCAGCGCGTCGTAGCCGCCGTAGGCGCGGTCGATCTCGTGCTCGGCGGCGTAGCGCTGCGCGTCGCCGGCGCTGCGGCTGGCGACCGCCAGCACCTCGACGTCCGCTGCCTGGCGCGCGCCGCCGAGGAACTTACGGTTGATCCGCGCGGTCGAGATGATTCCCCAGGTGACGGGCATCCAGGGACACTAGTAGTTCGATGCGCCACCGCGTAACCGTGTTCGCTCCCGGCCGGGTCAATCTGATCGGCGAGCACACCGACTACAACCAGGGACTGGCGCTGCCGTTCGCGATCAGCGAAGGGGTCACCGTCCGCGCTCGCGCGTCGTCCGGAGACGAGGTACACGCGGTCGCGGTCGACCTCGGCCGCGAGGACACGTTCGAGCTTGCGCGACCGCGACGGGCGCGCGGCTGGCAGGCGTTCGTGCACGGCGCGGTCGCCGAGCTGCAGGTCGCGGGCGTGCCGCTGTGCGCAGCGTCGCTGCGGATCACCGGCGACGTGCCGCGCGGCGCCGGGCTGTCGTCGTCGGCGGCGCTCGAGGTCGCGCTGACACTCGCGCTCGTCGCGCTGACCGATTTCGGCGAGCTCGATCGAATCGAGCTGGCGAAGATCTGCTCGATCGTCGAGAACGACTGGGTGGGAGCGCAGACCGGGCTGCTGGATCAGCTAGCGTCGCTGCTCGGCGAGCCCGAGCGGGCGCTGCGAATCGACTTTCGCTCGCTCGAGGTGCAGCCGGTGCCGCTTGAGCTGGGTGAGTTCAAGCTGGTCACGCTGCACTCCGGTGACCACCACTCGCTCGCCGCCGGCTCGGGTTACAACGACCGCCGTCGGGAGTGCTCGAGCGCCGTCGAGCAGCTCGGCATCGAGAGCCTGCGCGACGCGACGCTCGAGGCGGCGGCGCGCCTGCCGTCACCGCTCGACCTGCGGGCGAAGCATGTGATCACCGAGAACGAGCGCGTCGACGCCGCTGTCGAGGCGCTCGCGGCTGGTGACATGCAGACGCTCGGGCGGCTGCTCGACGCCTCGCATGCGAGCCTGCGCGATGACTACGAGGTCTCGACGCCGGCCGTCGAGGCCGCCGTCGGCACGCTGAAGGACGCCGGCGCGCTCGGCGCGCGCATCATCGGCGGCGGGTTCGGCGGCCACGTGCTGGGACTGATGCCGCCCGACGCCGAGTTGCCCGACGGCGCGCACGAGGTGCGGCCAGGGCCCGGAGCGCGAGTGATCGAGTAGCGTGGCGCCGGCAGATGGCTGGCGTCGAGCTGACTCCCGATGGACTGAATCCAGCTGACGTGATCGCGGTCGCGCGCCACGACGAGCCGGTGTCGTTGGGCGACGATGCGCGCTCCGCGATGGACGTAAGTGCGGCGGTCGTCGACGCGCTGGCCGCGTCCGAGGAGCCCGCTTACGGGATCACAACTGGGTTCGGATCGCTCGCGATGGTCCGGATCCCGGCGAGCGGCCGACGCGAGCTGCAGCGCGCGCTGGTGCGCTCGCACGCCGCCGGGATCGGGCCGGCGATCGAGCGAGAAGTAGTGCGCGCAATGATGCTGCTGCGGGCGCGGACGCTCGCGATGGGCTGCTCGGGCGCACGTCCAGAGCTCGCCGAGGCGATCATCGCGCTGCTCAACGCCGGGCTGACGCCGGTCGTGCCCGAGCACGGCTCGCTGGGAGCCAGCGGCGACCTCGCGCCGCTGGCGCACTGCGCGCTCGCGCTGATCGGCGAGGGGGATGTGTCGCTGCACGACGGCGCGGTCGTCCCGGCGCAGCAGGCGCTGGGCGACGCCGGGCTCGAACCGATCGAGCTGCGCGCGAAAGAAGGGCTCGCGCTGATCAACGGCACCGACGGGATGCTCGGCATGCTCGTGCTCGCGATCGAGGATCTGCGACGGCTGCTGCGCGTCGCCGACGTGGCCGCGGCGATGTCGGTCGAGGCGCTGCTCGGCACCGACCGGGCGTTCGCCGAGGACCTGGTCGCCCTGCGACCGCAGCCGGGGCAGGCCGCGAGCGCGGCGAACCTGCGGGCGCTGCTGGCCGGCTCGGAGATCGTCGCGAGCCATCGCGAGGGCGACCCGCGCGTGCAGGACGCCTACTCGCTGCGTTGCGCGCCCCAGGTCATCGGCGCCGCGCGCGACACGCTCGAGCACGCGGTCCGCGTCGCCGGCGCCGAGCTGCGCTCGGCGATCGACAACCCGATGGTGCTCCCCGACGGCCGCGTCGAGTCGTGCGGCAACTTCCACGGCGCGCCGGTCGGATACGCGTGCGACTTCCTCGCGATCGCCGCGGCCGACGTCGGCGCGATCGCCGAGCGGCGCACCGATCGCATGCTCGACGCGTCGCGCTCGCACGGGCTGCCGCCATTCCTCGCCGCCGACGCGGGGATCGACTCCGGCTTGATGATCGGTCACTACTCGCAGGCGGCGATCGTCGCCGAGGGCCGGCGGCTGGCGGTGCCGGCGAGCGTCGACTCGCTCCCCACGAGCGCGATGCAGGAGGACCACGTGTCGATGGGCTGGGGCGCGGCGCGCAAGCTCAGGCTGGCTCTGGCGGGGCTGGCGCGCGTGCTATCGGTCGAGCTCGTGTGCGCCGGGCGCGGACTGGACCTGCGCACGCCGCTGCGGCCGGGACCGGGGACGGCTGCGGCGCTGGCGTGCCTGCGCGGGGTCGTCGGCGGGCCGGGCCCCGACCGGTTCCTGGCGCCGGACCTCGCGGCGGCTGAGGCGCTCGTGTGGTCGCCGGAGCTGCTTGATGCGGTCGCGGCGGCGGTGGGGGAGCTGGCCTAGGGGTCGCTGAAAAAGTCCCGCGCGGCGGCTGCGCGGGGTCGGCTGGGCTTAAAGCAGCGCTCGGCGCCGAAAAGATCCCGCGCAGGATGGGGAGGCGCTCGAGCGGGATGTTTTCGGGGCGGGTCGCGCCGCCTACGCCACCCCACGCAGCGCCGGATACAGCGCCCTGAACCGCTCGCGCTGCACCCGGTAGACGTCGACCCACTCGGGCACCGGCTCGATCCGGTCGCCCGGGCGCACGGTCGCAGCGACCCCCGCGTGCACGTCTGGCCATACGCCGGCCGCGACGCCGCCGAGGATCGCGGCGCCGAACGCGGCGCCCTCGTCGACGGCCACGCGCTCGAGCGGCAGCTCGAGCACCGACGCGACAATCGCCAGCCACAGGTCGCTGCGGGCGCCGCCGCCGGACACGCGGCCGAGCGCCGGCTTGCCGCCGAGCTCGACGATCAGGTCCAGCGAGTCGCGAAGCCCGAACGCGACGCCCTCGAGCACCGAGCGCACGAGCGCGCCGCGATCGTGGCGCAGCGTCAGCCCCGTGAACGAACCGCGTGCGTCGGGGTCGGCGTGCGGCGTACGCTCGCCGGCGAGATAGGGGAGGAATGTCAGTCCCTCGGTCCCGGCCGGCCACACCCCCGCCGCGGCGGTCAGCGCGTCATACGGCGTGCCCGGCGCGATCGTGTCGCGCAGCCAGCGCAGCGAGCCCGCGGCCGACAGCATCACGCCCATCGCGTGCCAGGCGCCGGGGACCGCGTGGCAGAACGCGTGCACCCGGCCAGCGCCGTCAGCCGCAAACGCCTCCAGCGCGGCGAACACGACTCCGGACGTGCCGAGCACGATCGACAGTGGCCCGGGCCGGTCGACGCCGACGCCGAGCGCGCCCGCTGCCTGGTCGCCGGCGCCGGCCGCAACCGGCACGTCGTCGGCCGTGTGCCCAGAGACCTCCGGGCTCTCGAGTACCGGCGGCAGCCAACCGGGGTCGAGCTCGAGCGCGGCCAGCACTTCCTCGCTCCACCGGCGGGCCGCGACGTCGAGCAGCAGCGTTCCCGACGCGTCGGCGACGTCGATCGCGTGCTCGCCGCACAGGCGCAGCCGCACGTAGTCCTTTGGCAGCGCGATCCGCGCGATCTGGCCGAACACGTCGGGCTCGTGCCGGCGCAGCCACAGCAGCTTTGGGGCGGTGAAGCCCGGCAGCGCGCGGTTGCCGGTCAGCTCGAGCAGCCTCTCCAGACCGATCGTGCGCTCGATCTCTGCACACTCCGCCGCGGTCCGCTGGTCGTTCCAGAGGATCGCCGGACGCAGCACCCTGTCCTGCGAGTCGAGCGCGACAAGCCCATGCATCTGCCCCGAGAGCCCGATCCCGGCCGGCGGCCCGGCCGCCGCCTCGAGCTTGGACAGCACGATCTCGGTCGCCGTCCACCAGTCGGCCGGGTCCTGTTCGGCCCAGCCGACGTGCGGCGTCGACAGCGGATAGCCGGCTTCGGCGCTCGCGAGGATCGCACCGTCGGGGTCGATCGCGAGCCCTTTGACCCCCGACGTTCCGACGTCGATCCCGACGAGCGCGGTCACGGCCTGCGGGCGGTCACGCTCCGAGCGCGCCGTACACGAGCTCGTACGCGCGCACCGCGTCCTTGGCCTGCTGCGCCTCGCGCAGCGCGGCGTCGTCGATCCGCGCCGCGACCGAGTCGATGAACCGCCACTGGAGCACCGAACGCCGCACCGCTCCAACCTGGTCCTCGGTGTAGGGATACAGGTCGAACCCGAGCCGCTCCCCGTTTGAGCCGTAGCCGCAGCGGCGCAGCTCGACGGCCATCTCCAGCGTCTCCATGAACGCCGTCGCGCCGACCATGTTGTCGTCGTCGAACGTGCCCCAGCCGGAGTTTGCGTGCTGGTGGCCGAGCAGCCCCTCGGAAGCGAGCAGCGCTGCGTACTCGGGCAGGTGCTCGCCGTTCATGATCAGGTGCTGCCAGTCCATGTTGATCTCGACGTTGTCGAGTCCCTGGCCCTGAAGCTTGTGGACGACGTGCAGGCACATGCCGATGTTGCGCATCAGGATCTTCATCGCCGGCTCTGAGTTCTTGTGCTCGAGCAGCAGCTTGACGCCGTGGCGGCCGCACTCCTCGGCGGCGACGCCCAAGCCCTCGATCAGCCAGCCCCACGACTCGACGTAGGGGGTCTGGAACGGGTAGTTGTAGCCCTCGCCGCCCGGCCAGATGATCAGGTGGGCACCGAGCGAGCCGGCGAACGCGGCAGCGCGGCGCGCGATCTCGAAGGCCTCACGGCGAAGGCCGGGGTCCGGGTTGACGAGGCCGCCGCGGCCGAACCGCGGGTCGAGGTGCAGCCCGCCGGCGATGCAGTAGATGTCGTGGTCGCCGAGCGCGGACTTGACCTCGTCGAGGTTGTCCTCCGAAAGCTCGTTTGGATAATGGAACTCGTAGCCGTCGATCAGGTCGCCGAGTCCCTCCACGGCGCGGTGCACCTTGTCGGCGACCGGCTCAGGGTCATAGCTGTGCTCGGGTTGGTAGCCACCGGGCACAAAACGCGTGATCATCGGACCGAAGGCCCAGATGCCGAGACTCGTCTTCATCAATCTCCTTCGAAGTTGGCGCTACGCAGCCCGCGCGAGGTGATCTTATTGGGCGCGTACACAGCGAGGTGGCCGGGCAGGTCGGGCGAGTGAGCGTTAACACGGACGCGGTAGGGTGCGCTGTCGAGTGCGCGCCATAGATCGGGACGACGACAAGCCGACACGCGGTCGTCGTGCTGCGGTGATGTCGGACGTCGGCCGACTCGCGGGGGTTTCGCACCAGACGGTGTCGCGCGTGATCAACGGCAGCCAGCACGTGCGACCGGAGACGCGCGAGCGCGTGCTGGCGGCGATGCGCGAGCTCGACTACCGGCCCAACTCGGTAGCGCGGGCGCTGGTCACGGGCAGGTCGAACACGCTTGGGGTGGTCACGTTCGACACCACTCTGTACGGCCCGGCAGCGACCTTGTACGGGGTCGAGCGCGCGGCGCACGAGGCCGGCTACTTCATCATTGCGGCGAGCCTCAAGGCGATGGACCGCTCGTCGGTCCCCGAGGCAATCGAGCGGCTACGGCGCCAGGGTGTCGACGGGATCCTCGTGATCACTCCGCAGGAGCAGTCGGCCGAGGCGCTGCTGCACGCCCCCTCAGGCGACACGCCGCTGGTGGCCGTCGAGGCAGGCCCCACGCAGGCGGTGCCGGTCGTAGCGATCGACCAGGTCGCGGGGGCGGCGGCCGCTACGCAGCATCTCCTCGATCTGGGGCACGAAACCGTCTGGCACATCACCGGGCCGCCCGACTTCCTGGAATCCCAGCAACGCGTACACGGCTGGCGGACCACGCTCGAGCGGGCCGGTGCGGAGGTGCCCTCGCCGCTGGTCGGCGACTGGAGCCCACGAGTCGGGTACGAGCTCGGCCGACAGTTGAGCGCAGACCGTTCGATCACCGCGATCTTCGTCGCCAACGATCAGATGGCGCTCGGCGTGCTGCGCGCGATGGACGAAGCGGGGCGCCAAGTCCCCGCGCAACTCAGCGTCGTCGGCTTCGACGACATTCCGGAGGCGCCGTACTTCTCGCCGCCGCTGACGACCGTGCGCCAGGACTTCGACGAGATGGGCAGCCGGAGCGTGCGCCTGCTCCTGCAGATGTTGGAGACCGGGAGGCCGGTGACGGCGGGCCCAGGCGCGGAGCCGCAGCTGATCGTGCGGTCGAGCACCGCCGCGCCGCCCGGCTGATTCGAGTGCCGACACAAGCTCATCAGGCCGGGTCCGGAGCGGCGCTGGAAAAAATATTGAGCGCGGCACGTGTTACCGCTAACATCGCGCCGTCGTTCCACGCACGAAGAGGAGAGAGACACGGCGGATCGTCGGCTGCCCAGCCGACGCTGAGGTTGCCTTGCCGGCCGATGACAACGACGAAGCTGCACGCGTCACGAGAGCCGTTAACACCCGTTTAGGCCGAGTGGACACGAGCGTGTGGGTTTGAGAGCGTACGACTGCAGGGTCGGTCCTACTGACCAGGAGGAGAAGCGGATATGGCAGACCCAGATAGCGTTCACGACGCGGTTGAGCGCCTCGAGTGGGACGAGCGCAAGCAGGAAGACGACCCGGTCAAGAGGTGGCGGCAGGTCACTCGGCGTACCGCTCTGACCGGCGGTGCAGCCGGTATGGCGGCCCTGATTCTCGAGGCGTGTGGCGGCAGCAGCTCGAGCAGCAGCACGGCGTCCGCGGCCGGCGGCAGCGGCAGCGCTGCATCGAGCATCTTCGGCGACAGCCAGAAGTACCGGTTCACGTTCGTCAACCACGTCACGACCAATCCGTTCTTCACGCCGACGCAGAACGGAGCGGCGGACGCGTGCAAGCTGCTCGGTTGCTCGTATCAGTGGACCGGCTCGCAGAACGCCAACGTCGGCGAGATGGTCAACGACTTCAACAGCGCGGTCAGCGCCGGCGTCGATGGCATCGCGATCGCGCTCGTCAGCCTGAACGCGTTCAACCAACCGACGGAAAAGGCACTGTCGTCCGGGATCCCGGTTCTCTCCTACAACGCCGACGCCGCGGGGAACGCGCGCCTCGCTTACATCGGCCAGGACCTGTTCGTGTCCGGTCAGGAGATGGGCAAGCGAATCGCAACGCTCGTGCCGTCGGGCGATGTGGCGCTGTTCATCGCGACGCCCGGTTCGCTGAACATTCAGCCTCGGATCGACGGTGCTCAGGAGGCCCTGAAGAGCCACTCGGCGATCAAGACGCACGTCGTCGCTACGGGCGCAGCGCTACCGCAGGAGCTGTCGACGGTCCAGTCCTACGTGAACTCGCATCCCGACACCAAGGGTCTGTTCGCGGTCGACGGCGGCAGCACTCAGTACGTCGGTCAGGTGATCCAGCAAAAGGGTCTGGCCTCCAAGGGCGTCAAGGGCGGCGGTTATGACCTCACGCCGGTCACTCAGCAGACGCTCGCGGCGGGCGCGCTGCAGTTCACGATCGACCAGCAGCCGTACCTGCAGGGATTCCTCCCCATCCTGCAGCTCTACATGTACAAGGCGTCGCAGAGCCTCACGGGTATCGCGGACACCAACACCGGTCTGAAGTTCCTCGACAAGTCGAGCGTGGTGCCGTACAACAGCACCAAGAGCCGCTACGAAGGCACCAGCTCCGCCGCCGGCGTCACGAAGTCGTAGGCTGCAGGACCAGCGATGGCTGTCGCCTCGGACAGCACACCCCCGGCAAGCGCTCCGCCGTCGGGTCCGGCCAAGGGCTGGGCCCGGCGCGGTGGGGCGCTGAGCCTTGCGCAGCGGTTTCTGACGCTGCGCGAGGGCAGCATCATCATCGTCACGCTGGTCACGTTCATCTACTTCGCGGTCAGCACGAATCGGTTTCTGACCGGCTCCAGCCTGAAGTCGCTGCTTCCGTATTTCGCCCCGTTCGCGATCCTCGCGGCGGGCGAGGTGTTCGTGATGATCAACGGCGAGATCGACCTGTCGATCGGCGCCGTCTACCTGCTCACCCCGTTCGTCTTCTACAAGCTCAATAACAACGTCGGCCTGCCGCTCGTGCCGGCGATAATCGTGGCGCTGCTGGTCGCGATGGCGGTAGGCCTGTTCAACGGCATCGTGGTCTCAGTCGTGGGGATCTCGTCTTTCGTCACCACGCTCGGGGTGTTATTCACGCTCGACGGCCTGACGTTGATCATCTCCCATGCCACGCAGGTGACGACCCCGGGCACGTCCGTGGTGAAGGTGGGAACGTTCGCGCAGATCTTCGGCGGTGGGACCTACTCGGAGCTGATCTGGGCGATCGTGATCACGATCATCCTCCAGGTCACGCTGTCGTTCACCCGCTGGGGCATCTATACAGTCGCGGTCGGCGGCAACCGGCTCGGCGCATCCGAGGCCGGCGTCCGGACCAAGGTAGTGATGACACGCAACTTCGTGTTGTGCGCGGGCCTGGCGGGATTCGTCGGAATCCTCGAGGCGGTGCGCTCCGTGACCACTACTCCGGACCCATCGGGGTCCAACGCAATCCTGTTCCAGGCGATCTCGGCCGCCGTGATTGGTGGCACACTTCTACAGGGCGGCTCGGGCACCGTCGTCGGCGCGTTCATCGGCGCGATCTTCCTGGGGGTCCTGCAGGAAGGCCTGAACATCAAGGGCGTGAGCGCGAACTACTTCCTGTTCTACCTAGGCCTCGCGGTCCTGATCGCGATGGCCTTTAACACTTACGTGTCGCGCGTCCGAACGGGGTCTGGCCGTGCCTGACACGCCGCCGGTAACCGCCGAGCACGTCGTCGGCCCGAGACAGGCTGATGACGACGTGCTGCGGGTCGAGCACGTCACCAAGAGCTTCGGGCCGATCAGCGCGCTGCGGGACATCAACCTGCACCTGCGCAAGGGCGAGGTGCTGGGGCTGCTCGGGGACAACGGCGCCGGCAAGTCGACGCTGATCAAGATCCTGTCGGGCTTCCAGAAGGCGGACTCGGGCTCGATGTGGCTCAAGGGCGAGCCCTACGCGCCAAAGAGCGTGCTGGACGCGCGCAGCCACGGGATCGACACCGTCTACCAAGACCTCGCCCTGATCAACGAGCTGACCGTCTACAACAACCTGTTCCTGCGCCGGGAGATCGTAAAGAAGCCGATCCCGTTTCTCGCCAACCGCCAGATGCGTAAGCGTGCTCGCGAGGCGCTCGAAGAGACCGGCATCAACATCCCGCGACTGAACGTTCCGGTGGCGCGCCTGTCGGGCGGTCAGCGCCAGGCGATCGCGGTCGCGCGGACGATCTCCGGTGACGCCGACATCATCCTGCTCGACGAGCCGCTCGCGGCGATGGGCGCCAAGGAGGGGGCGCTGATCCTCGATCTGATCGCGCGGCTGAAAGCCGAAGGCCGTGTCTCGATCATCATGATCCTCCACAACTACGTCCACGTGTTTCAGGCGTGCGACCGGGTCAGCCTGATCCAGGACGGCGTCATCTCACTGGACAAGCCGACCGACGAGACCAGCGTCGACGAGCTCAACGAGATCGTGGTCGAGGAGTACCGCCGTGCCCGGCGGGCCGCGATGGCCGAGGCGTCGGGCGACGGGGAAGCCGAGCGCAACGGCGCATGAGCGCCGCTAGGGGCGCTTGGCGGTGAGCGAGCCGGCGTACTCGATCGGCATCGACTTCGGCACCGAGTCCGGTCGCGCCGTGCTGCTGGACCTGGCGAATGGCGACCTGCTCGCCACCAGCGTGGTCCGCTATCCGAGCGCGGTGATCGACGGCACGCTGCCAGGCAGCGGCGAGCGGCTGCCGTCCGACTGGGCGCTGCAGGATCCCGACGACTGGGTGAAGGTGGTCGACGAGGCGGTGCCCGACGTGGTGGCCAAGGCCGGCGTTGCTCCCGGCGACGTGGCGGGGCTGGGGATCGACTTCACCTCCTGCACCGTCTTGCCCGTGACCGCCGAGGGCGTGCCGCTGTGCACGATCGAGCGCTGGCGCGAGCGCAAGCACGCCTGGCCCAAGCTCTGGAAGCACCATTCCGCGCAGCCCGTGGCGGACCGCCTCAACGAGGTCGCGCTGGATCGCGGCGATGCGTTCCTGGAGCGCTACGGCGGTCGCATCTCATCGGAGTGGTACTTCCCGAAGCTGATCGAGGTGTGGCTCCAGGACCGCGAGGTCTACGACGGCTGTGCGGCGTTCATCGAGGCGACCGACTGGATCGTCTGGTATCTGACCGGCGTCGAGTGCAGGCAGAGCGCGACCGCCGGCTACAAGGCGATGTGGTCGCCGGCGGAGGGGTTGCCGCCGCTCGAGTACTTCGAGGCTGCCTACCCGGGCTTTGGCTCACCGGGGGAGAAGCTCGGCGACACGTTCGTAGCGCTCGGAACACGCGCGGGAACGCTGCGCCCCGAGGTGGCGGCGCGGGTCGGGCTGCCCGAGTCCGTTGCGGTCGCCGTCGGCAATGTCGACGCATGGGTGTCGGTTCCCGGCGCCGGCGTGCAGGAGCCTGGCACGTTCGTGGTGGTGATCGGCACGTCGATCTGCGACATGGTCGTCCACCCCGAGGAGACCCGGCTGCCTGGGATCACGGGCGTGGTCAAGGACGGGATCCTTCCGGGGCTGTACGGCTACGAGGCGGGCCAGGCGGCGGTGGGCGACATGCTCGCGTGGTTCGTCGAGAAGATGGTTTCCGATCCAGGCAGCTATGAGGCGCTGGAACAGGCGGCGGCGAGGATCAAGCCGGGCGAGACCGGACTGGTCGCACTCGACTGGTTTAACGGCAACCGGACGATCCTCGCCGACGCCGACCTCAGCGGCGCGATCTTCGGGCTGACACTGCATAGCACGCGTGAGCAGATCTACCGGGCGCTGCTGGAGTCGATCGCGTTCGGGAGCCGGCGGATCATGGACAACTTCCAGGAGCACGGGCTCGAGCTGACCGAGATCGTGGCCTGCGGCGGCATCGCCGAGCGCAGCCCGCTGATGATGCAACTACTGGCCGACACCAGCGGCCGCGACGTGCGCGTGCCGGAGGCGCCCGAGATCCCGGCGCGTGGCGCGGCCCTGTTCGGCGCCGTCGCTGCCGGCGTGTTCGCGGACATCGAGGCGGCTGTCGAGGCGACGCGTCCGAGGAGCGTCCGCACGTACAAGCCCGATCTCGAGGCCAAGCGGACCTACGACCAGGTGTACGAGATCTACCGCAGCCTCTACGAGCTGCTCGGCCGTTCCCGGGTCGAGCTGCTGCACGGGCTCAAGCGGATCCGGACCACCGAGAGGAGCCAACCTTGAACGAGCTGCCCAGGATCGGCCTGCTGGGGATCATGCAGGAGCTCTACGACGAGATGCTGCCGGGAATCACCGAGCGCCAGGGCGAGTTTGCGGCCAACGTCGCACGGCAGCTCTCCGACGTGGCGGATGTCAGCTTCACGCGCCCCGCCCGCAACCGCGACGACATCGAAGCGATCGTCAACGAGCTGACCGGCCAGGGCGTCGACGGCATCGCGATCGTGATGCTGACCTACGGGCCGGCGATGCGCACGGTCGGTGCGCTGATGCGCACGCCGGTGCCGGTACTGCTCGCAAACATCCAGCCCGAGCGCTCGATCACGGCCGCCTGGGACATGGCAGATCTGACCTATAACCAGGGGATCCACGGTGCCCAGGACCAAGCGAATGCGCTCGCGCGCATCGACAGGCCGTTCTCGGTGATCACCGGCGATTGGCGGTCGGAGGCATTCGCCGGCTCGTTCGCGGACTGGGCCCGGGCGGCGCAGGCGGTGACCCGGCTGAGGCGCAGCCGAATCGCGCTGCTCGGCTACCCGATGAACGGTATGGGCGACATCCTCTATGACCCGCCGTCGCTGCTGCGCAAGATCGGCCCGATGATCGTCAGTGAGGACCTTGGCAGTCTCGTCGCGCGCGTGTCGGCGGTGTCTGACGCCGACGTCGACGCGGTGCTGGCGCGCCATGCCGATACGTTCGAGCTCGCGCCCGAGCTCGGGCACGAGCAGCATGCGTATGCGGCACGCCTCGAGCTTGCGATCCGCGGAATGCTGCGCGACGGCGACTACGCCGGATTCTCGTTTCACTTCGACTCGATCGGCGGCGACGGGCGCTTCCAGCAGCTGCCGCTGCTCGCGGCGTCGGATCTGATGGCTGACGGGTACGGGTACGCAGCGGAGGGCGACACCAACACGACATCGCTGATGTGCGCGGCGCAGACGCTGATCGGTGACGCGCACTTCAGCGAGATGTACGCGATGGACTGGGAGCTCGACTCAGTGCTGATCAGCCACATGGGCGAGGGCAACTGGAAAATCGCTCGCAGCGACCGGCCGATTCGCCTGATCGACCGAGAGCTCGGCATCGGCCGCCTCTCCAATCCTCCGACGCCGGTGTTCTCCGCGCAGCCGGGGGTTGCGACCACGGCCGCGCTGGTGCCGCTCGAGGGCGAGTACTACCGACTCGTGGTTGGGCGCGGCGAGGTGCTCGATACGCCGGAGCTGCCCAACGTCGAGATGCACTACTTCCACTTTCACCCCGACGGCGGGATGGAGTCGTTCATGGACAAGTGGCTGGGCCTCGGGGCGCCGCACCACTTCGTCCTGAACCTTGGCGACCACGTGGCGCGCTGGCGTCGCCTCGCCGAACTGCTCGAGCTCGAGTACGAGGAGATCTGAGCGCGATGCTCGACGCGCTGCGAGAGCAGGTGCTCGCGGCCAACCTCGCGCTGCCGGCGCACGGGCTCGTCAAGCTGACGTCGGGCAACGTCAGCGCGATCGACCGCGATCGCGGCCTCGTCGCGATCAAGCCGAGCGGGGTCGCGTACGACACCCTCACGGCCGACGACATCGCCGTCATCGATCTCGACGGCAAGATCGTCGCCGGGGAGCGACGTCCGTCGAGCGATACGCCAACGCACCTGGTGCTGTACCGGGCGTTCGCCGAGATCGGCGCGATCGTCCATACGCATTCGACGTGGGCGACCGCGTGGGCCCAGGCACAGCGCGAGATCCCGCTGCTCGGCACCAGCCACGCCGACTTCAGCTCCCATCCGGTTCCGATCACGCGCCCGCTGACGCAGGACGAAATCGATGGCGACTACGAGGCCGCGACCGGCGACGCGCTGGTCGACGCCGTGTCGGGGGTCGGCCCGACGGAGCTGCCGTGCGCGCTGGTCCGCGGCCACGGGCCGTTCTGCTGGGCCGCCGACACCGAAGCGGCGGTTGCGGCCGCGGTCACACTCGAGGAGGTGGCGCGGCTCGCGCTGCTCACGAATCTGCTGGATCCGGCCGTCGCGCCGCTCGCCGAGGTGCTTCGCGACAAGCACCATCAGCGAAAGCACGGGCCGCGGGCGTACTATGGCCAGCCTTGAGCTTTCTGGCGGGTCCTGACCTCTCGCGGATCCTCGGCGCGCTGGTCGGCATGGCGATGGCGGCGCTCGGAGTGCACGATCGGCCGACGCCGCGGGCGGCCGCGCCGGTCGCGCACAGATCGCCGGCCTCGATCGAGCCGCACATCGTCTGGGACCCGATCCCGTTCGGCGCCAAGCGCAAAGCCGAGATGAAGGCCTACGCCGAGCGCCACTACGGGATCGACACCTACAAGCTGATCGACCCGCACGTGATCGTCATCCATTACACGGTCACGCCGAGCTACCAGGCGACGTTCAACACGTTCGCGCCCGACCTCCCCGATCCTGAGCTGCACGAGCTGCCCAACACGTGCGCGCACTACGTCGTCGATCAGTACGGCGTGATCCACCAGCTCGTGTCGATCAACATCATGTGCCGCCACACGGTCGGGCTCAACTGGACCGCGATCGGGATCGAACACGTCGGGTACAGCGACGGGCAGGTGCTCGGCGACCGCAAACAGATGGCTGCGAGCCTGGCGCTCGTGCGCTGGCTGCAGTGCCGCTTCAAGATCCAGACCAAGAACGTGATCGGCCACAACGAGAGCCTCAGCAGCCCGTATCACCGAGAGCGCGTGGCGGCGCTTCGCCACCAGACCCACAGCGACTTCAACCACGCCGACATGCAGGTCTACCGCAGCCGCCTGCGCGCCCTCGGCGGCTGCCCGGCGAAGGAGAGCCGATGAGCCGACCGAACACGGCGGGCGTGGTCGCACCGCCACCGCTGATCTACCTCGGAGGGCTGGCGGCCGGTTTCGCACTCGACGCTGCGCTGCCGTCGCCGGAGCTCCCCGGCGCCGTCGCGGTGCCGCTCGGCGGCGCGCTGGTCGCCACCGGCGTCGCTCTCGCGGGCTCGTTCGCCGCAGCGTTTCGCCGCGCCGGCACGCCGGTCGACCCATACCAAACGACTACCAGCATCGTTACGACCGGCCCGTACAAGCTGACGCGCAACCCCGCCTACGTCGCAATGGCCTCCGCGTATGTCGGCATCGCGCTGCTCGCGCGCAAGCCGTGGGCGTTGGCGACGCTGGTGCCGACGGTCGCACTGATCGATCGCGGCGTGATCGCCCGCGAGGAGCGGTATCTGACGCGCCGGTTCGGCGATGACTACCGCGCCTACAAGGCACGCGTTCGACGCTGGCTGTAAACCCGACAGGCGCGGCTCAGCCGACATCGCGGTGAAATCGGATGATCCGGCCGACCGGATCGAAGCCCAGCTTCGCGTAGAGCTGCTTGGGCCAGCCCTCGTCGTCGGCGCAGACGAACACGAGCTCGTGGCCGCCGTCCTGCGCGATCGCGATCGCGCGGGCGACCAGCGCGCGGCCGTACCCGCGCCCGCGCCAAGCGGGCGACGTGTACACGCCCTCCACCTGGGCGGTGCTGCCGTCGGAGTAGAGCTTGGTCATCGCGACCACGGCGCCGTCATCCGCGAGGACTCCGAGCTCGCGCGCATTGCGCGTACGAGCCTCGCGACGGGTGAGCTCCACCACCTGGTCGATCCTGTGGGGCTCGATCGACGGTACATCCGAGATCCATTCGGCCATCAGCCGCGAGCTCTCGCCCTCGCCGCTTTCGCACACGGCGGCGGTATCCACCTCGCGGTCGAGCGGGCGCGACAGCGCCATCACGAGATCGCGGTCGACCGTCCAGCCGTCGGCGACGAAGCGCGGTGTGAGCTGCCGCGCGGTCGCGGCGTCATCGATCGTGAGCTGGCGATGGGGGAGGTCGCGCATGTGCTCCTCGGTCACCGCAATAGCCTCGTCGTAGGTCACGCGGCCCGCCAGTTCGACGGTGTTGGCGACGTACGCCGTCGGCAGCGACGGCGTCAGCGCCACCCAGCCCCCGTCGATCGCCCACATCCGGTCGGCGGTGCGCTCGCGCGTCCCGCGCTGGAACTCAAGCGCGGCGGCGAGCGCGTCGGACCCTCGGTTGGTCGCTGGTTGCGGCACATCCGCATGGTCACAGGTCACGAGCGCGCAAGTCAGGCAGAATCAAGCGGATGAGCGCCGACGGGCTGAGGGCAGCCGAGCAGAAGATGCGCGACGCGGGTCACTCAGACGAGGCGATCCGCGCGTTTCGCAGCGCCTACGAGCGGCTCGAGGGCGGCGACACCGGGACGCTGCCGACCGCCGAGCTCGAGCCCGCGACCGACGTTCCGGCGCTCGACGAGCTCCCCGATGGTGACGCCGAGCAGGCGCTCGACCAGGTCGTCGTCGTCAAGCTCAACGGCGGCTTGGCGACGACGATGGGCCTGCGCAGCCCGAAGTCGCTCGTCGAGGCGCGCGACGGACGCTCGTTTCTGGAGATCATCGTCGGGCAGACGCTCGCGCTGCGCCGCCGCTACGGAGCGCGGTTGCCGCTGGTGCTGATGGACAGCGAGGCAACGCGCGATGAGACGCTCGAGGCGCTGGCCGAGAACTCCGAGATCTCGAGCGACGGGCTGGAGCCCGACTTCATGCAGAGCATGATCCCCAAGCTCGACGCGCAGACGCGCGCGCCGGTGAGCTGGCCCGAGCAGCCGTCGCTGGAATGGTGCCCGCCGGGACACGGCGACATCTACGGCGCGCTGCGCAGGTCGGGGATGCTCGCGACGCTGCTCGAGCAGGGGTTCCGCTACGCGATGATCTCGAACTCCGACAACCTCGGCGCGACCCTTGATCCGCGAATCGCCGCGTTCGTCGCGCGCGAGCAGATCCCGTTCCTGATGGAGGTGTTCGAGGGAACCGAGGCCGATCGCAAAGGCGGCCACATCGCGCGACGCCGGTCCGACGGGCAGCTCGTGCTGCGCGAGGTCGCGCAGACCCCCGAAGACGACCAGGAGTCGTTTCGCGACTTCCGGCGCTGGCGCTACTACAACTCCAACACGCTGTGGGTCGACCTGCAGGTGCTGGCCGACACGCTCGAGCGCGCCGACGGCGTGCTCGAGCTGCCACTGATCATCAACCGCAAGACCGTCGACCCCCGCGACTCGAGCTCGACGCCGGTGATCCAGCTCGAGAGCGCGATGGGCGCAGCGATTGGGAGCTTCTCCGGCGCGCGGCTGCTGCTCGTTCCCCGCACGCGGTTTGTGCCGGTCAAGACGACCGATGATCTGCTCGTGCTGCGCTCCGACGTGTACGAGGTGTCCGACGAGCTGCTGGTCGAGCCGGTCGCCGAGCGCGCCGAGGACCTGCCGTTCGTCGAGCTCGACAGCAAGTACTACAAGCTGCTCGACGACTTCGAATCGCGGTTTCCCGAAGGCGCGCCGTCGTTGCGCGAGGCCAAGCGGCTGATCGTGCACGGCGATGTGACGTTCGGTCGCGGCGTTGTCGTGCGCGGAGCCGCCGAGATCGACGTCGACGAGCCGACGCGGCTCGACCCCGACACGGTGTTGGACGGCTGACGGCGATGCGATGAGGCCGATCTCAGAACAGACGATCCTCGTGACCGGAGCGACCGACGGGCTCGGCAAGGGTGTCGCGCTCGAACTCGCCCGCGCCGGGGCGAAGCTGCTGCTGCACGGCCGAGACGACGCGCGCGGCGCCGCGACGATCGCCGAGATCCAGGACATCACCGCCAACCACCAGCTGTCTTTCTACAACGCGGACTACTCGTCGCTCGCGCAGGTGCGCGCGATGGCGCAGCGGATCGTCGCCGAGCACGACGAGCTGCACACGCTCGTCAATAACGCCGGGATCGGCACCGTGCTGCCCGGTGGCGGCGAGCGCGACGAGAGCCAGGACGGATACGAGCTGCGCTTCCAGGTCAACTACCTCGCGCACTACCTGCTCACCCGCTCGCTGCTGCCGCTGCTGCGCGCATCGGCGCCCGCGCGGATCGTCAACGTCACCTCGCTCGGGCAGATGCCGATCGACTTCGACGACGTAATGCTCGAGCAGCGCTACAGCGGTGTGCGCGCCTATTGCCAGTCAAAGCTCGCCGACGTGATGCTCACGTTCGACCTCGCCGATGAGTTGCCAGCCGGTGACGTCACCGCCAACTGCTTGCATCCAGCGTCGTTCATGCCGACGAAGATCGTGCTCGCAGCGCGCGACAGCGCTTCCTCGACGCTTGAAGAGGGCGTCGACGCGACGCTGCGCGTGATCTCCGATCCCGGGCTCGACGGGGTCAGCGGTCGCTACTTCACCTCGGGTCACGGCTCGCGTGCCAATCCTCAGGCCTACGACGGAGATGCTCGGCGCAGGTTGCGAGAGCTGTCGGAGCGGATCGTCGCGCGCGTGCGCCAGGCCTGACCGCGACCGGCTGCGCGGGCTGCGCCGTCGGGTCGCGCAGTCGCTGACGCTCGCGGGCACCGCGCTCGCGCTCGGCCTCGGTACCGCGGCCCCCGCCGCGGCGCAACCGGGGCCGACCGTGCACGTGGTGATGACGAGCGCGGACCTGTCATGGCGGCTGTCGCCGCTGCCCGACCTGACGTTCACGACCTCGCAGCCGTCGGACCTGCCGGCCGTCGATGTCGACGACACAACCCGCTATCAGCGCTTCCAGGGCGTCGGCGGAGCGATGACCGATAGCTCGGCGTGGCTGATCTACGACGAGCTCAGCCCGGCGACGCGCACGTCGCTGATGAACGCGCTGTTCGGCCGCAGCGGGATCCGCCTGAACTTCGTTCGCATCCCGATCGGCGGCTCTGACTTCACCGCCACCGGCACGGCCTACAGCTACGACGATCTGCCGCCCGGGCAGACCGACCCGGCGCTGGCGCAGTTCTCGGTCGCACACGACCTCGCATATACCGTGCCGGCGCTGCGCCAGATGCTCGCGATCAATCCGCGGATCGAGACGTTCGCAGAGCCGTGGAGCCCGCCACCGTGGATGAAGACCAACGGCTCGGCCGACAACCTGAAGGACACCGGTTATCTGCGCAGCGTCGACCGCGGGCCGCTCGCGCAGTACTTCGTCAGGTTCCTGCGCGCGTACGCAAGCCTCGGGATCCCGATCGATGCGATCACGCCGCAGAACGAGCCCGGCGCGCCGTCGGCGTTTCCCGGTCTGAACCTGTCGGCCGCGGGTGAGGCGCAGTTCATCGTTCAGTACCTCGTGCCGGCGCTGCGAGCGGCTCGATTGCACCCGAAGGTCTACGGCTTCGATCGCGGCGCGCTGTTGTCCTACGCACAGCGGCTGATCGCCGGCTCAGCGCGCGCCGAGCTCACGGGCATCGCCTGGCACTGTTACGGCGGTCCGACCTTCATGGACACGCTGCACACGCTCGCGCCTGAGCTCGACCAGGTCGTGTCGGAGTGCTCGCCGGGGATCATTCCGTACACGCCCGCGGAGGCAATCATCAGCTCGCTGCGCAACTGGGCGAGCTCGGCGGCGCTCTGGAACCTCGCGCTCGATCCGACTGGCGGTCCGGTGCAACGACCCAACAAGGGCTGTCCCGGTTGCACCGGCGTCGTCACGATCGACGAGCAGACACATGCGGTGACATACGGCCTGAACTACTACCAGCTAGGGCAGGTGAGCAAGTTCGTTGCACCCGGCGCGGTGCGCATCGGATCGAACACCCTGGTCAGTGATTTTCGAACTGCTTCAGGGACCTACGGAGTCACGACGGGGCTCGACGACGTCGCGTTTCACAACCCGGACGGAACCACCGTGCTCGTCGCCTACAACAACTCCGACGCATGGATCCGGTTCGCGGTCACAGCGCGGCGGCGATCGTTCGAGTTCGCAATGCCGCCGCGGGCGATGACTACGTTCACCTGGCGGTGAGAGCCTGCGATCCGCCCCGCTGGACGGATCGCAGCCTGCCCATCAGATCGGAGTGACTACGACGAGCTGCGCGCGCGGGTCCCGGTCGCGCGCTTGGCGGTCGTGGTCTTACGAGCGGACGTTTTGCGCGCAGTCGTCTTGGAGGCCGTCGGCTTGGCGGCTGTCGTCTTGGCGGCGGTCGACTTGGCGGCGGTCGACTTGGCGGGCGTCGAACGCGCCGGCTTCTTGTCGGGCGTCACGGCAGCCTTGAGCTTGTCGAAGTCCTTGAGCACGCCGGCGTTGGCCTTCTTGGCGTCGCGCTGCAGGCCAGCGAGCGCCTTGGTCACGTCCTTGTATGCCGACTGCGCGCTGCGACCGGCGTCGTTGCCGACTGACTTCACCGTGGTGTGCGCGTCGGCGAGCAGCTTCTCGAGACGCTGCTGCGCGCGCTCGATCTCGCGGCGTGTCGCCGTCTTCGTCGACGCAGTGCGCGACGTCGAGCTCGATGCTGGTTTACGTGCTGCGGTTTTGCGAGCGGCCGGCTTCTTGGCGGGCGGCATGCTTGTCTCCTTGTGGGGCTGGTGGTGGCGAGTGGCAAAGCTTTGCGCAACGTGATGACGCACGTTGCAAACAAACTGCCAGAAGTGCGAGTCACGAGTTGACACGCACCTGACTTTGCAGCGGTGACCGTATTCGATCCTGCGGTCGTCGGTCGCACCGGTTGATGTCGTGCATGCGTATTGCGCGTCATGGGAACCTTTCAAACGTGCAAGCAGCCGAACAGGCGGGTCTGCGCTTGGATGCGGACCGGCTGCGAAAACTGATCCAGGCTGGGCGCTCACTGGTCTCCGAGCACGATCTGGAGCGCGTCTTCGATCGCGTGCTGCGCGCTGCGCGCGAGTTGACCGGCGCCCGGCACGCGACGATTCGCGAGCAGGGCGCGACCAACGACAAGCGCGCGCGCGGGCGCGCGCTCGACGTGCCGATCGTGATCGGCGACGAGACGTCGCTGACGCTGCATCTCGCGGACAAGCGCGACGGCGCGTTCGACGCGGCCGACCAGGAGACGACGGTCGTGCTTGCGGGATGGGCGGCGATCGCGGTCGAGAACGCGCAGCTGTATCGCCAGGCAGATCAACGGCGCGCGGAGCTCGAGCGCTCGGTGCGCGCGCTCGAGGCGACCTCCGAGATCGCGCGCGTCGTCGGCGGCGAGACGCGGCTCGATCGCGTCCTAGAGCTGATCGCGGCCCGCTCGCGCGCGCTCCTCGATGCGCGGGGCGTGATGATCCTGCTCGCTGACGCCGAGGAGTTCGTCGTCGCGGCGACCGCCGGCAATGTCTCGCGGGAGCTGCTCGGCCGTCGGATGCAGTCGACGAATACCGCGGCCGCGCGCGTGCTCGCCTCCGGACAGCCCGAGCGGATCGCGGAGGTCTCCGGGTTGATGCGCTCGACGCTCGCGGGCCTCGGGCTCGCGCCGAGCTCGGCGGTGCTGTCGCCACTCGTGTTCCGCGGCTCGAACGTCGGCGTGATCGAGGCGTTCGATCGAACCGACGGCCCGGAGTTTCGCGTCGAAGACGAGCGGCTGCTGGTCGCCGCAGCGGCGAGCGCAGCGACCGCATTCGCGACCGCGCAGTCGGTGCAGCGCGACCGGCTGCGCCGCAGCCTCGCGGCCGCCGAGGAGGAACGGCGACGATGGGCGCGCGAGCTGCACGACGAGACGCTGCAGGGCCTCGGCGGGCTGCGCGTGCTCCTGTCGACGGCGCGGCGCAGCACCGACGTCGAGTCGCTGCACGCGACGCTCGAGACCGCTGTCGATCAGCTCGCCGATGAGATCAGCAGCCTGCGCGCGCTGATCACCGAGCTGCGGCCGGCAGCGCTCGACGAGCTCGGTCTGCGTCCGGCGCTCGAAGCGCTGTTCAACCGCGCGCGCGGTACGCACGCGCTCGAGATCGCGACCACGGTTGAACTCGAGCACGGCGCCGGCACGCGCGATACGCGACTCGAGCCCGAGGTCGAGATCGCGATCTATCGAGTCGTGCAGGAGTCGCTGACCAACGCCGCCAAGCACGCGGGCGCCGCCAGCGTCGACGTGGTCGTCGTCGAGCATGCGGGCGAGGTCGAGATCGCGATTCGCGACGACGGGCAAGGATTCGACGTCGACGCGCCGACCGGCGGATTTGGCCTGACCGGGATCCGCGAGCGGATCTCGCTCGCCGGCGGGCGGCTCGAGATTCTCAGCTCGAAGCACGGGACCTCTGTGCTCGCGTCGGTCCCAACTGTGCACGCAAAGGCGGCATGAACACAGTTGACGTCAAGCGATCCGACCGAGGGCACGTTATCGTGATCCCGCATGGACGACCTGTCAACTAGCGCTGACCCGATCACGATCGTGATCGCAGACGACCATCAGGTCGTCCGCGCTGGCCTGCGGCTGCTGCTCGAGGCCGAGGATGGCTTCGAGGTCGTCTCCGAGGCTGGGGACGTCGCGACGACCGAGCGTCGGATCACCGCCTATCACCCGCGCGTGCTGATCCTCGACCTCAACATGCCGGGCGAGTCGAGCCTGACCGCGATCCCGAGGATCCGCGAGACCGCACCCGACACGCAGGTGGTCGTCCTGACGATGCAGAACGACCCGGCGTTCGCGCGCGAGGCGTTGCGCGCCGGCGCGATCGGCTACGTCCTGAAGGAGGCGGCCGACGCGGAGCTCGTCCAGGCGGTTCGTCTCGCGGCCGACGGTCGCACGTACCTGAACCCTGAGCTCGGCGCGCGGCTAGCGGCGGAGCCGCCGACCCCCGTCGGCCCGCCGGACGACCTGTCAGCGCGCGAGATCGAAGTCCTGCGGCTGATCGCGCTCGGGCACACCAACTCCGAGATCGCCTCCAAGCTCTACCTGAGCGTTCGCACCGTCGAGTCCCATCGCGCGCACATCCAGCAGAAGACCCGCCGTACGACGCGCGCCGACCTCGTCGCGTACGCGCGCGAGCACAACGTGCTCTAACGCGGCTAGCGCGGCCGGCCGGCGCCGCCGGCGCCAGGGATCTCGTCGCGCTTTGCCGGCAGCGACGCCGACTTCGGGACCGGCTCGACGTGCACGCCTCCTGCGATCGTCGCGACGGTGCGCTTGCCGTGGTGGACCCAGTGGACGGGCGCCGGCGCGAAATGCAGCAGCGCGGTCCACGTCGACTGGTCGATCAGGCCGGTCGCGGGCAGCCCCTCGGCGGTCTGGAAGCTCTCGACCGCGGCGAGCGTCTGCGGTCCGAACGCGCCGTCGATCGTGATCGGCTCGCCGGCGGTGACGAGGTGCTCCTGCGCCCACACGACGAGGTCGCCCTCCGCGTGGGCACCGAGCGTCGCGAACGCGGCATCCGCCGTGAAGTCCGTCAGCTGCCCGACCGATTGCGAGAGCGCTTGCCAGATGCTGGTTGTCGCCTCCTGCCAGTCCCACCAGCTGACGCCGGGGGCGCCGTAGGAACGCGACATCTGGCGAAAGCGCTTGATCTGCCCGAGCCGCGGGCGGTCGAACGCCTGGCCGAGCGGATCGATCGTGCGCCCGTACAGCCGGTTGAACTCGTACGTGTGCGAATACACGGCGTCGACGGTCGTGCCGATGTCGGCCCAGTACATCTGCGGCGTGTTGAACTGCGCGCCGCCCGGACCGAGGAACACCGAGTAAGGGAACCCTGGGTGGAAGTCGACGTACGGGAAGCCCGCGAGCGACACCGGGTAGTTGGAGCCGATCAGCTTGCGCAGGCGCGTGATGTAGGACTGCGCGGCGACGTACTTGCCCTCGTACTCGCCCTCGGCGTCGATCACCAGGCAGTCGGCACCTTGCTTGACGGCAGTCGCGCCGACGTACGCCTCGGTGATCGGATGGTTGCCGTAGACGAACTGCCAGGCACACACGCGCAGGCCGTTGGCATGCAGCGTCGACACCAGCTGCGGGTTGAACTGCGACCACGTGTCGCTGCCGTCGCCGCTCTTGATGAACAGCGTGTTGACGCCAAAGCGGTGCGCGTCGGCGATCAGCGCGCTGAGGTTGCCGCCGTCGGAGTGCTGCATCACCCAGATCCACATCCCGCGAGTCGCGAACGGGTTACTGCCCGACGTCGCGCTCGGATGTGGATTGCCCGTAGTTGTCGGACCGGCTGACGCGCCACCGGAGCTTCCGCTCGCGGAACCGACGAACACAAATCCCAGCACCGCGATCAGCGCCAGCGTCGGTACCAGGCGGACGAACCGGCGACCGACAAACGCCCGACAACCGCGCCTGGCGCGGTCGACCCTCATACGGCAACTCACCGTAGCGTAGAACCCGGTCCTGACTTGCAAGTTGCGGTTCGGGCCATCCGTGGCCCGACCGCGATTACGGCGCTACTTGATGAACAGGATCTCCGAGTACTTCGGCAGCGGCCACAGGTCGTCGGCGACGACCTTCTCGAGCCGGTCGGCCGCCTCGCGGCAAGCCTCCATCGCCGGGATCACTCTGTCGCGCATGAACGCCGCGCGCTCGACCAGCTCGGCCGGCTGGTTCTCGGCGAGGTTGACGGCCTCGAGCTCCTTGATCGCCTCGGCGAACTCGGCGATCAGATCGGATGCCTCGCCCGCGAGCTCGGTCAGCTGCGCGCCCAGCAGCAGCGACAGGTGGCGTGCCGCCGCGGGCAGCAACATCGTCCGCGCGATCGACGCCGCCGTCTCCGCTTCGATATTCAAGACGGTCACGTATTGCTCGAGCGACACTTCGTGGCGCGACTCGAGTTCGCGCTCGGACAGCACGCCGTAGTTGGAGAACAGCGCGACGGTGTCGTCGGCGATCAGGTAGGGCAACGCGTCGGGGGTCGCACGCAGGTTCAGCAGCCCGCGCTGCTCGGCTTCGGTGTGCCAATCCTCGGAGTAGTTGTCGCCGCCGAAGATGATCTGCTTGTTGGCGGCGAAGCTGCGCTGGAGGATCGGCCGCAACGCAAGCTCGAGCACAGGTCCGTCGCGCAGCGAGTTCTCGAGCTCCTCGGCGAGGTCGTCGATCGCCTCCGCGACGATCGTGTTGAGCACCGTGTTGGGCAGCGACAGCGACATGCTCGAGCCGAGCGCGCGGAACTCGAACTTGTTGCCGGTGAACGCGAACGGGCTCGTGCGATTGCGGTCACCGCCGTGCTTGGGCAGCGGCGGCAGGATCGGCGTTCCCAGCCCGAGGAACGACTCGGCGGTCGACTGGCCGACCTCGCCGAGCTCGATCGCGCCGAACACCTTCTCGAGCTCGCCGCCGAGGAAGATCGAGATGATCGCCGGCGGCGCCTCGTTGGCGCCAAGCCGGTGGTCTTGGCCGGGGGAGGCGATCGACGCCCGCAGCAGTCCCTGGTGCTTGTTGACGGCCTGGATCACCGCAGCGCAGAAGAACAAGAACTGCAGGTTCTCGCTCGGGGTCTCGCCCGGCTCAAGCAGGTTCTGGCCGGTGTCGGTGCCCATCGACCAGTTGTTGTGCTTGCCCGAGCCGTTGACGCCGGCGAACGGCTTCTCGTGCAGCAGACAAACGAGCCGGTAGCGGTGCGCGACGTTCTGCATCACCTGCATCGTCAGCTGCTGGTGGTCAGAGCCGACGTTGGAGTTCTCGAAGATCGGCGCGACCTCGTACTGGTTGGGCGCGACCTCGTTGTGGCGGGTCTTGATCGGCACTCCGAGCTTTGCGAGCTCACGCTCGGTCTCGAGCATGCAGGCGAGCACGCGCTCGGGGATCGATCCGAAATAGTGATCGTCGAGCTCGTGGCCCTTGGGCGGCTTGGCGCCGAACAGCGTCCGGCCGGTCGTGATCAGGTCCGGGCGCTCGAAGTAGTACTGCTCGTCGATCAGGAAGTACTCCTGCTCGGGCCCGACGGTCGTGAACACGCGCCCGGCGTCGTCGTCGCCGAACAGCCTCAGTGCGCGGATCGCAGACCTCGACAGCGCGTCCATCGAGCGCAGCAGCGGGATCTTGTGGTCGAGCGCCTCACCGGTCCATGACGCGAACGCGGTCGGGATGCAGAGCACCGCGCCGTTGGGGTTCTCGAGGATGAACGCCGGCGAGCTTGGGTCCCAGGCGGTGTACCCGCGCGCCTCGAACGTCGCGCGGATGCCGCCGGTCGGGAAGCTCGAGGCGTCCGGCTCGCCCTGGATCAGCTCCTTGCCCGAGAACTCGGCGAGCGCGGTGCCCTCGCCGGTCGGCGCGTAGAAGCTGTCGTGCTTCTCGGCGGTCGAACCGGTCAGCGGCTGGAACCAGTGCGTGTAATGCGTGGCGCCTCGCTCGAGCGCCCACTCCTTCATCGCCAGCGCGACCGCGTCGGCGAGCGACGTGTCGAGCGGCTCGCCGCTTGCGAGCGTCTCCGCCAGCCGGTGGAACACGTCCTTGGGCAGGCGCTGACGCTGGACCGCCGGCGTGAACACGTTGTAGCCGAAGATCTGGTTGTCAGAGACGGTCAGATCCGGGGCGCCGAGGACGCCTCCGTTCGGAGCCCACTGCGCTGCGAGGACGTTCTGCTGACGGATGCGTGGCATGCGTTCGTTTCCTTCCTAATGTGCGACTCGATGTCGGAGAGGGTGCTGCTCGGCGGCCCGGGCGCGCGCGTAACTGCGCCCGCCTCAAATGTATGACATCCCGCCGCTGATTGCCGACAACCCGAGTGCGCTGCTAATACTCCGTTGGTGCCGTTCAATCCCGAGCTCGCCCCGACGCGCTACCTGGCCGTGCCCGAGCGCTATGACTCGATGCAGTACCGCCGCTGCGGCCGGAGCGGACTGAAGCTCCCGCCGATCTCGTTGGGGCTGTGGCAGAACTTCGGCGACGACCGCGCGCTCGCCGACAGCCGCGCGATCCTGCGGCGCGCGTTCGATCTCGGGATCACGCATTTCGACCTGGCCAACAACTACGGCCCACCGTACGGCAGCGCCGAGACCAACTTCGGCCGGATCTTCTCCGAGGACTTCGTCTCCTACCGCGACGAACTGGTGATCTCGACCAAGGCCGGCTATGACATGTGGCCCGGGCCTTACGGTGAGTGGGGTTCGCGCAAGTACCTGCTTGGCAGCCTCGACCAGAGCCTGAGGCGGATGCGGCTCGACTACGTCGACATCTTCTACTCGCACCGCTTCGATCCCGACACGCCGCTCGAGGAGACGATGGGAGCGCTCGACGCCGCCGTGCGCGCGGGCAAGGCACGCTACGTCGGGATCTCCTCATACGGGCCGCGCCGGACCGAGGAGGCCGCGCAACTGCTGCGCGATCTCGGCACGCCGCTGCTGATCCACCAGCCGTCGTACTCGCTGATCAACCGCTGGATCGAGGATGAGCTGCTCGGCGTGCTCGATCGCGAGGGGGTCGGCTCGATCGTGTTCTCACCGCTCGCGCAGGGGATGCTCACCGACAAGTACCTCGACGGCGTTCCCGAGGATTCGCGCATCAAGCGCGGCAACTACTTCTCCTCGGAGATGCTGACCGACGACAACCTCGCGCGCGTGCGCGCACTGAACGAGATCGCGCAGCGCCGCGGCCAGTCGCTGGCGCAGATGGCGATCTTGTGGACGCTGCGAGACCCGCGTGTGACCTCGGCGCTGCTTGGCGCCTCGAGCGTCAGGCAGCTCGAACAGAACGTCGCCGCGCTCGAGGGGGACGACTTCGACGCGGGCGAGCTTGAGGAGATCGACCGTCACGCGGTGGACGGCGCGATCAACATCTGGGAGCAGTCGAGCAGCTCCTGAGGGCCGCGCTTTGCGCCCTACTTCTGCGGCTTCTGGGTCACGACCTTGCCCGAGTCGGTGACGAACGTCTGCTCGGGAGCGCGGCGGATCAGGACCGTGAACGTGCCGCGCGGATTGGAGCCATCAGAGAGGACGGCCTTGGCCTTGCCGTTGAGGCCTGCGGCGACCTCCCACGCGACCACGTGCTTGCCGGGGGACACGGCGGTGACGGCCCAGTTGAAGCGGGCGGTCGCGCCGGGCGCGAGCGCGCCAAGCGCCCACGTGTTCGAGTAGGCGGTGACGGCGCCGCCGGGGGCGCCCTGCTGGCCGTCGGGGAGCGTCGTGGGCGTGCCGGGCGGCGACGGCGGTGTGTCGATGATCCAGGTGGGCCGCGACGGGTTCGCGACGCCGGTCTGGGTGATGTCGGTGGCGAACGCGGCAGCGTCGGTGCCCTGGCCCTTGGGCGCGGGGTAGGCGCAGGTGACGTTGCAGATCGTGACCGCGACGTTCGGGATCGTCTGGCTGCCCGTGTTGCGCACAGTGATCACGAGGTGGCTGTGCTGGGCGAGCCGCTGGACCCTGGGGAAGCTCGCGACCGGCACGCCGACCGGGAAGTTGCCGCTGGGCTCCGACGCAGCCTGGTCTGAGCCGCCGCCGCACGCGCTCAGCGCGATCGCGACCACGATCGGGGCGACAACCGCCGTAATCCTCAGAATCCTCCTGCTCAACGCCAGCCGAACATACCAGCCATACCATCGCCCGAGCGACGGTTCGGAGTTGGTTATTGCCAACCGTCTGTCGTAGGCTTGTTTTCGGTAGTCGCCCAAGGGCGACGGAGAGCCATTGGGAGGACACCCACCGAGTTGATCCGACAGGTCGCTGATCGCACTTTCCTGCCGACCAAGAACGTCTTGGACGAGGTCGGCAACATGATGATCCTGACGGGCAAGACGCTGTCCTCAGCGATTCGCCCGCCGTATCCATACGGCAGCGAGTTCGTGGGCCAGTTCCTGTTCGCGATGAAGCTGTGCTGGTTCCCGCTGCTGGTCTCGACCGTCGCCTTCGGCTACGGCGCGCCGGGCCTGCAGGCCGCCAACTTCCTGGTCCTGTTCGGAGCGCTCGACCGGCTCGGCGGGTTCTTCGTGCTGGCCTCGATCCGCGAGTTCGCGCCGTTCGTCGACGCGATCGTGCTCGCCGGGGTCGCCGGGACCGCGATCACCGCCGACCTCGGCGCGCGCAAGATCCGCGAAGAGCTCGACGCGCTGCAGGTGCTCGGCGTCGACCCGATCAAGAACCTCGTCGTGCCGCGGTTCCTCGCGCTGATGCTCGTCACCGGGCTGTTCGACATCTACGCGCTGCTGTTCGGCATCTTCGGCGGAATCGTCGCGACGCTCGTCAACAACGCGCCGCTGGGTCCGTTCTGGGCGACGTTCTTCAACAATGCGTCGACGACCGACCTGTGGGGCTCGGTCGTCAAGACGACGATCTTCGGCGCGATCATCGCCATCGTCTGCTGTTACAAGGGGATGACTGCGTCCGGCGGGGCGGAGGGGGTGGGGCGCGCTGTCAACCAGGCGGTGGTGATCGCCTTCCTCGGGATCTTCGCGTTCAACTACGCGTTCACGCAGACGCTGCTCGCCACCCACCCCGAGATCACGACGATCGTCAAGTAGATGGAAACCCTGATCTCAACACCCCGCGGCTGGATCGAGTCGTTCGGGGAGATCGTCAAGTTCACGTCGAAGATCGTCGGCGAGGTCCTGCGCCTGAAGGTCCTGAAGTTCTTCGGCGAGGCGCTGCGCCAGTCGGGGATCCTGATCGTCTCCTCGACGCTCGTGATCTGGGGCCTGGTGTTCATCATCGGCCTGGAGTGCGGCGTCGAGGGCGCCTACTTCAACCGCGCCAACGGCGTCCCCGCGTACGCCGGCGTGTTCTCGGCGTGGTGCGACCTGCGCGAGCTAGTGCCATACGGGTTCGGCTACATGATGGCTGCCAAGGTCGGCACCGGAATCGTCGCCGAGCTCGGCTCGATGCGGATCTCCGACGAGATCGACGCGCTCGAGGTGATGGGCATCAGCGGCGTCACGTTCCTGTGCGCGACGCGACTGCTCGCGGCGTGGATGGTGCTGCCGTTCGTGTACCTGTGCTCGATCGGCGCCGGCTTCTTCGCCAGCTACCTGGTCGTCGTGCAGCAGATCGGCGACGTCTCATCGGGCGGGTTCTTCCTGATCTTCTGGCAGTTCCAGAACCCGCCGGACCTCTTATATAGCTTGATCAAAGCCATGACTATGGCCACCGTCATCGTGCTCGTAGGGTGCTACTACGGCTATAACGCCAGTGGTGGGCCCGTAGGGGTCGGGACGGCGACCGCGAAGTCGATGGTCTTGAACATCGTTGCGGTACATCTCATCGGCATGCTCGGGACGCAGCTCTTCTGGGGCGCGAATCCGCGGGCACCAATCGGAGGCTGACTTATGGACGGTGGCGGCGCCGAAAACCCCCTGGACAAGCTCAACTCCGAACGCGAGGAGCCTCGCGACGACAGCGGTCGCGAGGACGACCGTCACGACGACAACGGCTCCGACCACCGCGCGGAGCCCTCAGACGGCGAGCACGAGCAGGAGGAGCGCGAGTCGAGCTCGCGCGTGTCGGTGGTCGACGAGCAGGCGCCGCGCCCGGCACCGCCTCAAGGTGCCGACGAGGAGGACTACAAGTGGCACACCTACAAGGTGTACCCGTCGGGCCGTCCGGACTCGGTTGAGTTCATCGACGTCTACAAGTCGTTCGGGCGCGCGAAGATCCTGCGCGGGCTGAGCATGGGCCTGCCCGAGGGGATGGTCTCGATGATCATCGGCCCCTCGGGTACCGGCAAGTCGGTCTGCATCAAGCACATGGTCGGGCTGCTGTACCCCGACGAGGGCGACATCATCGTCCACGGCGAGTCGGTGCCGAACATGCCCGACGACCAGCTGTTCGAGATGCGCAAGAAGTTCGGCCTGCTGTTCCAGGACGGCGCGCTGTTCGGCTCGATGAACATCTACGACAACGTCGCGTTCCCGCTGCGCCAGCACACCGAGAAGGGCGAGGACGAGATCGAGGACATCGTCATGCGCCGGCTGCAGGAAGTAGGCCTGGGCAATGCGCGCGAGCTGGCGCCCAACGAGCTGTCCGGCGGGATGCGCAAGCGCGCCGGGTTCGCGCGTGCGCTCGTGCTCGAGCCCGACATCGTGCTGTTCGACGAGCCCGACTCCGGGCTTGATCCGGTGCGCACGGCGTTGCTCGGCGAGTTGATCCTCGAGATCCACCGCGACATGATGGAAGACGCCAAGAAGAAGGAGAAGGAGCACCTCCCGACCTTCTGCGTGATCACGCACGACATCCTCACGGCGCGGCGCGTGGCGGACTACATCAACGTGCTCTGGAAGGGCCGGATTGTCGAGGCCGGTCCGGCCGAGGACATGCTCAATTCCGAGAACCCGTTCATCCGCCAGTTCCTCTCGGGCGAGTCGCAGGGCCCCTTGACGATGGACTGAGACTCCGGATGGCGCGGGCCTTACATACCCCCGCTAGCCTGAGCCTCAGATGACAGCGAGGGAGAGGTTCGAGCGGCTCGCGAGGGCAGCCGCCGGCCGGCCGTTCTTGACCCTTGGGGTGGTGTTGGCGCTGGCGGCCGCCGGAGGCCTGCTCGCGCTCGGGCTCAAGCCAGATGCCTCGAGTTCGACGTTCGTGAGCTCGTCATCGTCGAGCTACCGCGCGACCAGCGACGACCATAAGCACTTCGGCGCCGACGCGGTCGTCGTGCTCGTGCGCGAGAAGCTCACCAACCTCGTCGAGACCAAGGACCTCGCGACGCTCTCCCAGCTCGAGGCGTGCCTCGGCGGCCAGGTGCTCACCGCCGACACGCGGCTGGCTTCGTTCACGCCCGCCAAGCCCGGCACCAAGGCCCCCTACGGGGGCTACTCGAGCCCGTGTGGCCACCTGATGAAGACGAATCCCGTGCAGGTCGTCTACGGCCCGGGCACGTTCCTCAACCGCGCCGTCGCCGCGGTCAACACGCAGATCCTCGCGCTGCTCAACCAGGCCAAGCAGGCCGTCTCGCAGGCCGAGACGAGCGCCTACCAGCTCGCGATCGGCAGGCACCTGAGCAAAGCGCAAGCGCAGAAGCTCGCCAACGCCGCCGGCACGCTCAAGCAGCAGCAGGAGGTTGAGAGTCTCGAGCAGCTCTACCTGAACTCGGGGATCACGGGCACGCCCTCGATCGACGACCCCCAGTTCGTCCCGCAGATCGTGTTCGACCAGACGCGCGGGGTCAACCAGCCCAAGGCGCGCTTCTCGTACCTGTTCCCGACCGCCAACTCGGCGCTGATCCAGGTGCGGCTGAAGTCGTCGCTGAGCGACGACCAGCAGCGCCAGGCGATCTCGTGGATCCGCCAAGCGATCAACATGCCGAACTTCCGCCTGGCCTACGGCGGCACGTACACGGTCAGCGGCGTGCCGGTCGTGACCAACGACCTCGCGTCGCAGATCACCGGATCGATCTCGGGGTTGCTGATCGCCGCTCTGCTGGTGATGGCCGCGACGCTGCTGATCGTGTTCCGCAGCCGACTGCGCCTGCTGCCGCTCGCGATCGCGCTAGCGGCCGTTGGGATCACGTTCGGGGCGACGTCGCTGCTCGGCGCATCGCTGACGATGGCCTCGATCGCGGTGCTGCCGATCCTGATCGGACTCGCGGTCGACTATGCGATCCAGTTCCAGTCGCGCGTGCAGGAGGCGCGCCGGGAGCAGCCGGGCGCCGAGCTGAGCGCCGCCGACGCCGTCGCGCGCGCGGCCGGAGCCGGCGCACCGACGATCGCGACTGCCGCGCTGGCGACCGCGACCGGCTTCCTCGTGCTGCTGCTCTCGCCGGTGCCGATGGTGCGAGGGTTCGGCGTGCTGCTGGTGGCCGGAATCGCGATCGCGCTGGCCTGCGCGCTGACTGCCGGCTCGGCGGCGCTGGTCGTCAGCGACCGAAACTGGGGCGTGCTCGGCGCGTCCATGCGCGGAGCAGCGGACATCCTGCGCGGCGCGGGCAAGCTCGCCCGCCGGCTGCCGCGCATACCCACCCCGGCACCGTCGCGGATCCTGGCGCGATCGATCGCGCGACCGCAGCGGATCCTGGCGCTCGGCGTCGTGCTCGCCGCGCTCGGTTGGGTCGCCGACACGCAGACCTCGGTCCAGTCCGACGTGACCAAGCTCGTGCCGTCGAACACGCCGGCGCTCCGTGACCTGCACACGCTCGAGAACGTCACCGGTGTCTCGGGCGAGATCGACGTCACCGTCCACGCCGCCGACGTGGCGACGCCGAGCGTGATCGGCTGGATGATCAACTACGAGAACGCGCTGCTCGCACACTTCGGCTACCTCGAGGCCAAGGGCTGCGGCAAGGCGACGCTGTGCCCGGCCCTGTCGCTGCCAGACCTGTTCTCGACCGGCTCGCAGGGCACCAAGCAGGCGCCGCCGAGCACCTCTGCCATCAACACGCTGCTCAAGGCCGTCCCGGGCTACTTCTCCCAGGCCGTGATCACGCCCGACCATCGCGAGGCGGCGCTCGCGTTCGGGATCCGGCTGATGCCGCTGTCGCGCCAGCAGCAGGTGATCGACTACATGCGCACACAGCTGCATCCGCCGGCCGGCGTCACCGCGCAGCTCGCGGGAATTCCGGTGCTTGCGGCCGAGGCCAACGCGGCGCTGTCCTCGTCGGCGAGGCGACTGCTCACGCTGCTCGCAGGCCTGGCCGCCGTCGGACTCGTGCTGCTGGCAGTGTTCCGGCGGCCTCGGCGTGTGATCGTGCCGCTGATCCCGATTGCCCTGGCGACCGGCTGGTCTGCATTGATCCTGTTCTTGATCGGGATCCCGCTCAACCCGATGTCAGCGACGCTCGGGGCGCTTGTGATCGCGATCTCGACGGAGTTCAGCGTGCTCCTGTCCGAGCGCTACCGCCAGGAGCGTGAGGCCGGCTATGAGCTGTCCGACGCGCTGCTGCGCACGTACAGGTCGACCGGCGCGGCGGTGTTCGCGTCCGGCGTAACCGCGATCGCCGGGTTCGGCGTGCTGATCTTCTCCAACATCACGATGCTGCGCGACTTCGGGTTCGTGACGCTGATCGACCTGTCGGTCTCACTTGCCGGCGTGCTGCTGGTGCTCCCCGCCGTGCTCGCGCTGTCCGAGCGCGATGGGCTGTTCGCCGGAGCGCGCGCGTCGGTGCGCAGGACGGCCGCGTCGGTGCCGCGACCGGGCCGCCGGCGCACGCGGGTCGCGTGAGCGGTCCCGACGAACCGTCTCGGGAGGTCCCGCAGCACCGCCTGGACCCCGACCGGGCCGCGGCATCGGCGTCGACGCCATCCGGCGCGGCGCCCCCGACCGCGCCCGCACCGGCGCCTGCGCCTGGGCCGCAGGTCGCCGACTATGCGCGGCGCTACCGGTCGATGCTCGCGATCTTCGGGCTCGGCGTGATCGTTGTGTTCTCGGCCTGGCAGTTCGCCTCCCATGGCGCTGCCAGCACCGGCATCGCCCCGGGCCAGCGGCTGCACTACTTCGCCGCGCCGCTTGCCGCCTCGACGCTCAACGGCGCCGCCAACCTCACCCCGCCGTGCACGCTCGCGGGCCACGATCCTCGCGCGCTGAACATCTGCCTGCTCGCGCGGCGCGCGCCGCTGGTGCTCGCGTTCTACGTGACCGGCTCAAGTGCCTGCCAGCAGCAGGTCAACACGCTCCAGGCCGTCTCGCGCCAGTTCCCGGCACGGCAGGTGCAGTTCGCGGCGGTGGCGGTCGGTGCGAGCCACTCAAAGGTGGCCGCTGAGGTGCGCTCGCACCACTGGACGATCCCGGTCGCCTATGACACCGATGGCCGGGTCGGCGCGCTCTACGGCGTCTCGATCTGCCCGCTGATCGAGCTGTCCAAGCGAGGCGGGATCGTCGCCCAGCGGCTGATCGGCAACCACTGGCTTGCACCGTCGGCGCTGGCCGCCGAGGTCCGCACGCTCGTCGCCGGGTGATGACCGAGGAGGAGCTCGACCTACGCGCGGCTCCGGGCTTCGTCGAGGCTGAGCTCAGCGCCGAGTTCCCAGGACTGCGGCTGGACTGGATGACGATGCCGCGCGGCGAGCGAGCCAGCCCGCCCGAGCTCGTCTGGCGCTTGCAGTCGCTGTCGAATCGCTACCGCGGCGCGAACGTGGTCGCGATGCGTACGCAGCCGATCCCGCACGCATACCGCTCCTTCTATCGCCAGATCGGGCTCGACCCCGACGTCGACCGGATCCCGAGCGAGCAGGCGGCCGTCGCGCGGCTGCTGCAGGGCGGCTTTCGGTCAACAGGAGCGTTAGAGGACGCGCTGTTGCTGGCGCTGATCGAGACCGGCGTGCCGGTGTGGGCGCTGGACGCCGACCTGGTCGATCCCGGCGGCCTCGGGATCAGGACGAGCGTCGCCGGCGACCGCATCGGCGAGGGCGAGCACGCCTACGCGATCGCACCAGAGCGCCTGGTCGTGGCCGACGCCAGTCAGATCCATGCTCCGCTGTTCGGAGAGGTGGTCGCCGGCCACGGCATCAGCTCACGGACAGTGCGGGTCGCGCTGTTCTCCGTAGGCGTCGAGGGAGTGCCCACGATCCACGTCGAGGAGGCTTTGTGGGTCTGCGCTGAGGCATTGCGCGCAGCGTAGGACAGTGGATCGCGGGGTAAGCCGATGCTAAGCTCGCGTTGCCGATTACGGAGGAATTAATGGAGCTCCTCGAACAGGTCCCCAGCGGCGCACAGATCCCGCCAGAGGCTCTCCCGGCGACGGTTGTCGTCGGCGGTGGTGAGCGCGCGGCACGGCGAGCGCTCCGGACGCAGATCGAGCGGCTCGAGCGCGATCTCTCCGACGCATTCGTGACCGCCTTTACGATGGGCGGCCTCGACCAGGTGCCGTCGCGACGGGGCGAGGCGCGGATGCTCGATCTCGGCGAGCTTGAGCACGTGCGCGACGAACTCGTAGAGCGGCTTGCGGCAGCGCGCGTGACGATCGCGCAGCGCGCCGACCAGCAGGAGGCCAACCGATTGGCGCTCGAGCAGATGCTGCTCGAGCCGGGCAAGCACAGGTTCGAGCGGATCGCGCGCAGCGATCTCGGAGAGGCCGGTTGCGGTGTCTGGCAGGTCAGGCCACGGTTGGGCCTGATCGGCATGATGATGGGGTGGTGGCAGGTCAAGCTCTCCTCCGGCTGTCCGTTAGCCGGGGGCCGTGGTCAGCCGACCACGGCCCGCTGAGAGCTCTTCACCCGCGAGTATCCTGAGGACAGGATGCGCGAGTTGCTGAGGGCTGGTAGTAGCGCGATCCTGATCGTGCTGATCATGTTCATTGGCAGCCTGGTGCTGTGGATTGGCACCCCGCTGCTGTGGCTGTGGGTCGGCTCGCAGATCCAGGGCGCGACCGCGTCGCTGGGGACCGCGCTGGGGGCGATGATGATCGGCGTGGTCGTGACGATCGCCCTGATCGCGGGCGTGCTCTCGAAGCTCTCAAACGTCTACCGGGCCAACTGCGTGTCACGCGGCCAGCCCGACCCGGGTCACTTCGTGCTCGAGGGCGTGCTCGTCGTCAGCGCCGGGATCACGCTCGCGGTGTTCGCGATCTGGTTTCTGTTCTTCGCCGGCGCCAGCCCGGTCCCGGTCGGGATCCAGATCTAGCGGATCTGACTAGCGCGCGCTTGGTCTGACGGGGTTGGTCCCGCACCAAGCTCGGGCCTGGTGCGGGACCAATTGGGGCGCGTCAGACTGAACCGACCAACTCCAGCTCTCGCGAGACGCACGACTCAAGCTGGTCGGCGAGGAGTCGTCGCTGGCGGTCGGTCAGGGCTCCGACCGTCTTCGTCTCGCTGATCTGGAACCGCGAAAGATACTTCCGGCACCGAGTGCCGCCCCAGCGGCGCTGGCTCATCAACAGCTCTCCCAGCGCCCAAGTGTTCGCCTCCAGCGGCGGGGCCAGGATGACTTGCGCTGCCGACACTTCCCCATCGGCGATGCGCCGCTTGAGCTCGGCGCGTGCGAGCCTGATCTCGTTGGCTCGCTCCAGCGCACGCATCCTCTGCGGCTCGGGGAACATCATGGCGGTTTCCGTCATGTACCGATCTCACTCCCTGCGTCTGTCCGCCGAAGCGGAACGATGTTCCGGATATCTGCACATGGGCACGCTGCGCGGTGGCAGCCACGCCCATAAGAACTATTGGTATCGCCGAGCTGTTCGCTCGCGGGCTGAGTCGCCCCTGCCGCGCTTAGCCCTCCGCTCCACCCCCGGAGGCCCTCACACCGCTCGGCCGACCACCGTTCGACAGTTGGAAACCTAGAACACCAGGCCAGTCACAGCAATGTCACAAGTCGGACCCATGCGCTTAGAGCGCACTTTTTATCGCGCTGGCGTCTTGTGCCGAACTGGACAAGGGCGTCACGCCCGAACAGCCGATCAGGCCCGGCTGGGGAGCGAGCCGTGCTCGGCTTCGAAGGACTGCTTGACGGCGCCGAAGCGCTCGAGCGCCTGGTCGAGCGTGTCGTGATCGTGGGTCGCCATCACGCTCGTGCGCAGCAGCGCGCCGGCCGGCGGGACCGCGGGATGGATCGCGACGTTGACGAACACGCCGGCCTCATACAGCGCCTTCCACAGGAATACGGCCTTCCAGTCGTCGCCCACGACGACCGGCACGACCGGCGTGACGACCTCGGTCCCGTCGGCGAGCCTGGTCGGCTCGACCACCTGGAATCCGAGCTCGCTGAGGCCGCGGTGCAGGTAGCGCGCGTTCTCGAGTACCCGTGCGAACAGGGCGCGTCCCTCGTCCGAGCGGCAGATCCGCACGGCCGACAGCGCGGCTCCAACGGCGGCGGGCACCGCCGAGGCCGTAAACATGAACGGGCGCGACTGGATCCGCAGGAACTCGATCACGTCGGCGGGGCCGGCGATCACGCCGCCGCAGGAGGCAAGCGACTTCGAGAACGTCGCCATCCGCAGATCGACCTCGTCCTCGACGCCGAACAGCTCGGCCGTGCCGGCGCCGCGGGCGCCAAGCACCCCCAGCGCGTGGGCCTCGTCGACCATCAGCCTCGCGCCGAACCGGCGCGACAGCTCGACGATCTCCGGCAGCGGTGCCACGTCGCCCTCCATCGAGAACACTCCGTCGACGACGACCAGCACGCCGCCGCCGTCGTTGGACGCGCGCTCGAGCCGCTGCTCGAGCAGGTCCATGCGGTTATGGCGAAACGCGCGCAGCTTGGCCCGCGAGAGGATGCAGCCATCCAGGATCGAGGCGTGGTCGCCGGAGTCGGCGATGACGGTGTCAGACGGGCCGAGGATCGTTCCCAGCGCGCCGAGGTTGGCTTGGTGGCCGGTCGTGAACACCAGTGCCGCCTCGGTGTCCATCCACTCGGCGAGCTCGCGCTCGAGCTCGACGTGGAGGTCGGTGGTGCCATTGAGGAAGCGCGAGCCGGTCAGGCCGGTGCCGTAGCGGTCGAGCGCGTCGAGCGCGCCCTGCTTGACGCGCTCGTCGCCGGTCAGCCCCAGGTAGTTGTTGGAGCCCAGCATGATCCGTCGCTGGCCCTCCATTTCGACCACCGGCAGCGTCGCCCCCTCGAGCACCCGGAAGTAGGGCAACGCGTCGAGTTCCCTGGCGGCCCGCAGCTGCTCTAAGCGCTCGTGCTCGCGCGCCTTTGCGAAGACATCGATAGAGGTCGGCAGAGCTGTATCGTAACGATCGCACCCGCGCCTTCGAGGAGAAGATGACCGAGCGCGCTGTCACCATGTCGCGGCCATGATTGAGGAGCCGCGGATCAACGGCCACGAGGCCGAACAGGACGACAACCTAGAGGAGACCGTCGACGGACTACCCGTGCTCGCGGAGGTCAGGGCGATCGAACGGGCCTCGCCGGCCTCGTTGCCGGCTGTCCAGGCCGCTGCCGCGGCGGCGACCGGGTTCGTCGCGGGCGCCGCGACGCTGGCGCTGGTCAAGCGTCGCGCTGCACGCAAGGTCGCCCGTCGCAGCATTCCACGCCGCGCGGTCGACATGCTGCCGATCGTGGGCAGCCGGACCTTCCTGGTCGACGTCCACCTGATCAAGCAGCCCGACGAGTGATCGCAGCCGGGGCGGTGCGGATCGAAGTCCGCCCGCCGTGGCCGTTCGCGCTGCCGTTGCGCAACGGCATGGACGGGCTGACGAAGGCTCGCCGCGGCGTGCTCGAACGGCTGCTGCACGCCGGCGAGCAGCCGGTGTTGGTCCGCGTCGCGCAGCCGGCCCGCGACCGGGTCGTGTTCGAGGCGCGCTGTGACGATCGCGAGGCGGCCGAGTGGGGGATCGAGCGGATGCGGATCGCGCTCGGGGTCGACCAGGACTTGCGGGCGTTCCACGAGCGCTTCCGGTTCGATCCGCTGATCGGCCCCGCGCTTCGATCCAACCCTGCGGTGCGCGCGCCCGGGCGACCGGACCCGTTCGAGGCGCTCGTGTGGGCGATCTGCGAGCAGCTGATCGAGTTCGAGCGGGCCGCGAGAATCGAGCGGCGGCTGAGCGCGCGGCTCGGTCGGCACTGCCCGCGCACGGGGATGCGCGACGCGCCGACCGCGGCTGTCCTCGCGCGACAGGCGCCTGCCCTGCTCGCATCGCTGGACCTCTCGCAGGGGCGGGCGAGCGCCGTCGTGCGCGTCGCCAGGGAGGTCGCCGCCGGGCGCGTCGACCTGCACGACCCCGACCACGAGCGCGGCTGGCGGCGCTTGCGGGCGATCCGCGGGATCGGCCGCTGGACGGTGCAGATGCTCGCGCTCACGGGCCAGGGCAGGCTCGACCAGCTGCCGGCGGCCGACCTCGGCTTCCTCAAGCTCGTCGGCAGGCTACGGACCGGCGATCCGTTCGCGCGCGCAACCGAGGACGAGGTCGTCGAGGAGTTCGCCCGCTTCGAGCCGTGGGCCGGGATCGCCGGGATCTACGCGCTGCACGCGCACGGCAAGAAGCTCGCGCCCGCTCGCTAGTGGGGCGTGCCAGGCGATAGATTCGCGCTCCCTCGACCTGATTGGACGTCGCCCATGCCATACGCGGACATCAACGGCCAGCGGATCCGTTTCGAAGACAGCGGCGGAGACGGCCCCGCGGTGATCTTCTCCCACGGCTTCCTGATGGACCGCGAGATGTTCGACCCCCAGCGCGATGCGCTCGCCCCCGAGTTCCGGGTGATCGCATGGGACGAGCGCGGGTTCGGCGAGACCGAGTTCGACGACCAGCCGTTCACCTACTGGGACTCGGCCAAGGACTGTCTGGGGCTGCTCGACCACCTCGGGATCGAACAGGCGGTGCTCGCGGGGATGTCTCAGGGCGGCTTTCTGTCGCTACGGGCCGCGCTGCTGGCGCCGCAGCGCGTGCGGGCGCTGGTCCTGATCGACACGCAGTCGGGCCCCGAGGACGCCGATCACCTACCGGCCTACAAGCAGATGCAGGAGACCTGGCTGCAGGTCGGACCGGTCGACGAGCTCGCGCAGACAATCGCCGCGATCATCATCTCCGAGCCCGAGATCAACGACGTCTGGATCGCGAAATGGCGTCAGAAGCCCAAGGAGGCATTCCAGGCCCCGGGCGACTGCCTGCTCGACCGCGATGACATCACTGACCGTCTCGGCGAGATCACCTGCCCGGCGATCGTGTTCCACGGCACCGAGGATCAGGCGATCACCATGGACCAGGCCCGGGCGCTGTGCGATGGCCTGTCGGGCTGCAGCGGCGTGGTCCCGATCGAGGGCGCCGCGCACGCGTCCAACCTCACCCACCCTGGCCAGCTCAACGGGCCGCTGCTCGAGTTCCTGCGCTCGCTCTAGGTCGGGCGCAGCTCGAACTCGAGCGTCTCCCACGGCGCGCTTGCCAGCGCTGCGCGCAGGGCGCCGTCGTCCTCGTAGCCTCCCGACAGCCGTTGGCCCTCGCAGCGGACCTCGAGCGACGCGACCCCGAGCGGCCACGGATCGAGCGTCAGTTGTCCCGGTCCGCAGGCGGTCAGGCCCAGGTCGATGTCCGGACCTGTGGCGGTCGGCACCTCGGTGACGGTGTACGGCGCGTAGTCGAGGCAGATCGCTAGCGACAGCGCGTCCCACGTGCCGATCAGGCCGCTGTTGCGCGCGACTAGCGGGTCGGTCACCGACCCTGCAGTCCGCGGATCGCCGCGCAGCGTCGCGAGCAGCTCGTGCTGGAAGCGATGCTGATCGTCGAGGAACTCGCGCACGAGCGCAGCCTCGGAGCGCGGCAACGCGCTGAGGTCACGGTGCGCGTACAGGCGCGTGCCGTGCATCGATACGAGCAGCGCCGCGTACCGGCTCTGTCGCAGCAGCCGCCGCGGCGCCGCGGTCCACAGCTCGACGTGCTGCTCGATCGCCATCTGCATGAACGACGCCGGTAGTTCCGTGTCGGGGTTGCGCGCCGGATCGAGGTCCCAGAGCGCCATCCCGATGTCGTGCTGTTCGGCCGCCAGGCACACCTCCTCGTAGGGATCGACGGTGCCGAAGCGCTCGTTGCCCCAGACGCGGGCGAGCTGGCCCGAGATCCACGCGTGCGATGGCTGGCCGATCACGAGCACGCCGTGGCCGTCGTTGCGGACGAGCATCGGTCAGGACGGCTTCGGTCCGCGCAGCCCCTCGAGCAGGTGCCGGACCGTCTGACCCATCTCGGCACGGGCGGCGGCGGGATCGTCTGCGCGGGCGACGACCATCGCAGCCTCGTCGAGTGCGCCGAGCAGCACGTGCGCGACGGCGCGCGCCGACTGGGGCAGGAGCTGGCCGGCGTCGATCGCGGCCTGGACGACCTGCTCGAGCAGCCCGAGGCCGTGTTCGGCGTCAATCGCACGCCACACGTCCCAGCCGAGCACCGACGGACCATCGATCAGCACGATCCGCTGAATCTCGGGGTTCGTGCAAGCGTCGAGGAACGCGTCGATGCCGGCGACCAGCTCGTCCCATGGATCGCCGGCGGCGCCTGCCTTGCTCATCACCTCGCGCGTCATCTCGACGCTGACCTGCACGAGCACCGCCTGGAACAGCTGTTCCTTGCCGCCGGGGAAGTGGTGGTAGAGGGCGCCGCGTGTGACGCCGGCGGCCTGCACGATCTCTTCGGTGCCGACGCCGGCATAGCCCCGCGCAGCGAACAGCTCGCGCGCGGCGCGCACGAGCGCGGCGATCGTCGCCTCGCTCTGACCGGCCTTGGTCCGCGGCCGCTCGGCGGCCGTCGTCTCGTTATCGGGTGGGTGGCTTGACATCCATACTGTATGTATGTGAAAATGCGTACAGCTTGTATGTGAACACTAGCGACGAGGTGTGATGATGCCCGAGATCGAGTTGACGCAGGGAGTGATTCGGTACCGCGACCTGGGAGACGGAGCGCCGATCGTGCTGATCCACGGGCTGCTGGTCGGCGGCAGCGTGTGGGATCGGGTCGTTCCGCTGGTCGCCGCCAACGGTCGCTGCATCGTCCCAGAGCTGCCCCTTGGCTCTCACACGCTGCCGATGCGCAAGGACGCAGACCTCTCGCCGCCGGGGCTCGCGGCCCTGATCGCCGAGCTGATCGAGCGGCTCGAGCTCGAGGATGTGACGCTCGTCGGCAACGACACCGGCGGCGCACTGTGCCAGCTCGTGGCGGCTCGCCACCCGGAGCGCCTCGGGCAGCTCGTGCTGACCAACTGCGACGCGTTCGAGAACTTCCCGCCGCCGGCGGTGGGTCCAATGCTGACGGCACTGAAGGTGCCGGGGATGATCGCGGCGACAGCGATGCTCGCGCGCCTGCGCCCGGTGCGCAAGGCGATGTTCTCGGCGATGCCACTGACGATGGAGCCGATCCCCGACGAGCTCGTCAAGTCTTGGGTCGCACCGCTGGCATCGCATCGGGTGCGACGCGACCTCGCGCGAGTCGTGCGCGGGATCTCCCCGTCGCACACGCTCGCGGCCGTCGAGCTGCTGCGTAGCTTCGACCACCCGACGCTGATCGCGTGGGGCGAGCGCGACCGCTTCTTCCCGCAGGCCGATGCCGAGAGCCTCGCCGCGACCTTCCCGCGGGCGCGGCTGGAGCTGATCCCGGACGCGCGCGCGTTCGTCCAGCTCGACGCACCGGAGCGGTTGGCGCGGCTGATCGCGTCAGTTGCAGACGGCGCAGTGACCGCGCCGGCATGAGCACGCGGGCAGGCGGCCGACGATGATGTCCGGGCGCCAGCGACGCAGCCATTGGGCCGCGATCGGTTCGCTGCGGTCCTCGGTCCCGCCGGGCCAGCTCGAGCTGATCATTCGCAAGATCAGCGCGCGCGTCTCGCCGTCCGAACGTCCCGCTGCCTGCGCGATGTAGTGGTGAATCGGTTGCTGGGGCATCGCGTGGAAGTGGGATACCCGATGCCCCAGCACACGTAACTGGCCAACCGTCAGCTGGGTACTACGCGCGTTGCGGGACCTGCGAGACAGCCTCCTGGTAGAGCGCCATCTGCTGCGCGACGCCCTCGTTGGCCCAGCCCTCGAAGTGCCGCATGCCCTCGACCGACAGCTGCGCGTTGATCGTGTTGCGGATGAACTCGTCGTCAGCCCGCAGAGCGGCGATCTGATCGGCGGTTCCGCGCGCGACCACGAATCCACCGAGGTCGCCGTTCGGTTGGAGCAACGCCACGTCGAACGACTCGATGCGGTCGTCCTGCTGCATCCTGCCGAGCAAACCCAGCGCCTCGTTGAATGCTTCGAGCGCTCTCTGCTCCGCACCGCGGACCGGAATTCGCCAGCCGATGAACAGCACGCGATCGGCCATACCTAACCCCCTTCTTCACGGCCGGCCCGATGGCCGGGCCTGTACACCGGACTCTCTCACAGGCCCTGACCGGCGAGCAACTCGTTCGTCGACGCGTCGGCGACGGCGTTGGGGTTGGAGATCAGATGGTGGTCGAGCATCCACTGGCCGTAGGCGTTCCACTCGTTCGGGCTCTGCCAGCCCCACGGGTTGTTCGGGTTGCTCGGAAAGAACGCCGGCAGCGTCGCTTTGACGCTTGCGAGCTGGAAGCTCGGGTCGAGCCCCGGGTTGGCACGGACGAGGTTGTTGACGGCGGCCTGGGGGTCGCTGCGGACGGACGCGTAGCCGCGTGCGAGCGCCTGCACGAACCGCCGGATCTCGTCGGGGTGGTTGACGACCGTGCTCTTGCGCGCGACGACGACGAGCTCGTCGTAGGTCGGGACGCCTACCTGCTCCATCCGGATCACGTTGGGGTGCTTGTGCATCCGCGCGAGCTGGATCGCCTCGTAGTTCCAGTACGCGCCGAGCGTCGCGTCGACGCGGCCCGAGAGCATCGCCGGCACCAGATTCGAGCCGACGTTGACCTCCTTGACCGAGCTGGCGGGCACGCCGGCGTGGTCGAGGATCGTCGTCAGGTACGCCTGCTGGTAGGGGATACCGGCATCGCCGACCCGCTTGCCGCGCAGCTGTGCGGCGCTGCGGATGTGCTTGGAGCCGATCGACACGATCGACGTAAGCGGCTGCTGCACGATCGCCGCAACGGACACCAGCGCCTGGCCCTGGTTGCGCGCGAGCAGCACCTCGGGCTCGTAGGAGATCGCGACGTCGGTCTTGCCCGCCTCGAGGAGCTTCAGCGGCAGCGCCGGATCGGACGGAACCTGGATGTGGAGATCGAGCCCGGCCTTCTCGAAGTCGCCGCTGGCCATCGCCTGGTAGATGCCGACGTGGTCGGCGTTGGGGAACCAGTCGAGCATCAGCGTCATCGACTGCGTCTTCCCAGACGTGGACGTCAGCGACTCCTTCTTCTCTCCGCAGGCGGATAGGGCCAGCGAAAGCAACGCGACGCAGGCGACCGACGTCAGGAACCGTTTCATCAGGGGCGTTCTCCTCTGGGTTGGTAGGCCCACGGCAACAGCAGCCGCTCGGCCAGGGTCAGCAACGCGAACAGCGCGATCGCAAACAGGGACAGGATCACGACCGCTGCGTACGCGCGCGCCGTCAACAGCTGGGGGATCGACTGCTCAAACAGGAATCCAAGGCCGGAGCTCGATCCCGTCTGCTCGGCGAACACGGCTCCGATCACCGCAACCACGACCGCGATCTTGGCGCCCGTGAACAGGCCCGGCAGCGCGGATGGGAACTCGACGTGGCGAAACGTGCTCGCGCGCGACGCGTCGAAGGTCCGCATCAGCTTGATCAGGTCGCCGTCGACCGCCGCGAGGCCGGCCAGTGTCGCGACCACGATCGAGAAGAACGACACGACCGCGATCACCACGAGCTTGGGGAGGATCCCGAATCCGAGCCAGAACAGCAGGATCGGCGCGAGCATCGGCACCGGGACCGTCTGGGAGGCGATCAGCAGCGGGTAGACGGCGCGGCGCAGCGTGACCGAGAAGTGCAGCACGACGGCGAACGCCAGCCCCGCTGCTGCTGCCAGCGCCATCCCGAGCAGGATCTCGCGGGCGGTCACGAGGAAGTTGCTCCACAGCAGCGAGCGGTCGGTGTACAGCGCCTTGGCGATCGCATGCGGAGCCGGCAGGATCAGCGGGTCGGCGCCGCCGGCGTCGACGAATATCTCCCAGGCGCCGAGCAGCACCAGCAGCACCAGCGCGGCGCCCCACCAGTTGCGCGCACGGGTCATTGCTCGACCCCCAGCGCGTCGAGCGCCCGCTCGCGCAGTTCGACGACGGCGGCGTCGGTGCGTCGCCTGGGCCGAGGCAGGTCGATCTCGAGCCCGGCGACGACCCGGCCGGGTCGCGGCGACATCACGACGACGCGGTCGGCGAGCACGACCGCCTCCTCGACGTCGTGGGTCACGAGTACGACCGTCCGCGGCTCGCTCGCGAGCACGTGCGCGAGCCAGCCCTGCATCTCGGCGCGCGTAATCGCATCGAGCGCAGCGAACGGCTCGTCGAGCGCGAGCACCGGCTTGCCGGCGAGGAGCGTGCGAAGAAACGAGACGCGCTGGCGCATCCCGCCCGATAGCTCCGCCGGCCGGGTCCGCTCAAACTCGGCCAGTCCGAAGCGCTCCAGCCACGGCCTCGCTGCGGTCCGCGCCTGCGCGCGAGAGATCCCACGGGCCCGTAGCGCCAAGCCGGCGTTGTCGATCGCGTTCAGCCATGGCAGCAGCAGGTCGCGCTGGGGCATCAGCGCCGCCGGCGCCGCGTCGATCGTCCCCGAGTCCGGCGCCTGCAGCCCGCAGATCAGCTCGAGCAGCGTCGTCTTGCCGCAGCCGCTCGGGCCGACGACGGCGACGATCTCTCCGGCGTCCGCGCGCAGCGAGACATCGGCGATGGCAGCGACCTCTCCTCGCTTGGTGCGATACGTCCGGCTCACGACCTCGACCCTGACGCCATCCGGGCCCTGAAGATCGCGAGGCTCCTTCGTGGGAGCCTCGATCATCGCGCTGTTACTCCCTCCGCGGGCATTACCCCACAGGTTCGAAGGGTCAGCGCCGGGTCGCGTTCGCGTGGGGCGCTATCTCAGCCGGCTTACCCGCCAGCCCCCCTGGGTTTTCGGTGCGGGGCGAATGCTAGCGCGGGGGCTACTTGTGGGCCTTCGCCAGGTAGCTGTGGTGCGCGCGGACAGTGACGTTGCGGTGGCGGACGAAGTCGCTGACGACGACGGTGCCGGCGTTGACCTGGGTCAGCGTGCCGTCGCAGCGGTCGGCGATCGACCAG
>DASXDD010000225.1:0-6588 GCA_036490775.1 Solirubrobacteraceae bacterium
TCGAGACCGGCAGCCTCGGCGGCTTGGCGACAGCCAGCAGCTGCTCTCCCACCGGACGCCCTCTGCCATTCAGTAGCGAGACCCGCTTTGTTTTCGGAAAGGGCATTTTCGTGGCTGGTGAGCGGAGACCCGCAAGGCGCGGAAAGGAGAAGCGAGGTCTGCTCTGGCCAGGGTGCCCCTCTGATCGATCTGCAGCAGTCGGCGTGCGTACCGAAGTAGCCGAAAGCGAGAGAGGAAAGACGGCGGGCGGCGTCAGCGACCTGGGAGCCAACGTGGCGGTGTCCACGGCGCCCAGGATGGGTTGCGCCGAAGAAGCGGACGCACGACAAGCGAGTCGATGCCCATGGGTACCAATGCGACCCCGCAGATGGCGAGGCCGATTAGCCAGGAGCTCGAGCCCTGCAGCACGCCGACGACGACAGCGACTGGTCCTAGCGACGCCGTGATGACCCAGACCACGAAGCACGACCAGTGTGTCCAGGGCGGATGGGCGTCGAGTACGTATCGCCACGGCATCGCGCCGTCTAGCTCCTGTCGATCCATGACGTTGCAATTTGTACAGCGCTCCCCGGCTTCCGCGCAAGGGGGCTTCCGGTCTGATCGACGTTCGACATTGGGGTTGCGTGGTCTCGGCTGAGAGTGTTCAGAGTGTCGATGCGGCGGCATCGGGCACTAGTCGAATCGCCTGTCGTATCGCAGAGCGCGCGCAGCGGCAGGCTAAGGCCAGCGACGAACCGCAGCGCGAATGCCGCGGGGATCGCAAGCAGCACCAGCGGCAGCAATGGTGCAACTAATCCGGCCACACCACCCCTGACCACCCCGACCCCGCCCGGTGCCAGCAGTCCGAGCGGCGCAGGCCAAGGCGCTCGACCCGTGTCCGAGCCATCTGGCGGTGCCCGTGTTAGCCATAGGCGCCGGCGGTAAGAACCGCGAGCGCGCTCGTCAGCTAGCGATGCAGCCGCTCGTGCATGACGTCGGGCAGACTCGACGGCCACATATCCGGGATCGAGGGATTCGTCCTCTCCGCGGCAGGGCGCAGTTCCGGTTCGATGAGTAACGCGGAGATCAGTTGGGCCGAACCCCCGACGCCTGCCCATGCGTCATCCCAGAGGCTCGACACGAGACAGCTGTGATCCGCGGAGAACATCAGCTCGGGGAGCGCGGTGAACCAGCGACCCTCGTCGCTGCGCCAAGCCCGGGCCTCATGCGGGCCGGCTTCGGCGAGGACGTAGTTCCAGCCGGAGTAGATCCTCACGCGCGGAGCGTCATCGTTGATCTGCATCTGCGGGCTAGGTTCCGGCACTTCAGGACGCTATACCGCAACCGAGGCCGCGGTGCCAGCCGACGCGTCGTTGGTCGCGACTTAACCACCGTCCCGTCGAGCTCGATCGGGTGGCCGGGCGCGGACCCTGTCGAGATTGGAGCGGCAGCGGGTCGCTTTGGCGGTGGGCTAGGCTCGCGGCCATGATTTCGTCCGCTTCGCAGGCCGAGCCGCCCAGGCTCGGCCGCAGGATCGTGCACCTGTTCCGCCCCCACCGCGGTTCGCTTGCGCTGATCAGCCTCATCATCGTCACGACGTCGGCGCTAGGCGTGATCAGCGCGCTGCTGGTCCGCCAGGTGTTCGACAAGGGTCTGTTCGTTCAGGGTGGCCCCGATCTCAGCGCGCTTTACCCCCTGGTGGCGCTGCTGATCGCGATCCCGATCATCAACGGGGTCCTGAACATCGGCCAGGTGTATCTGACCGAGGTCGTCGGCAATCGCGTGCTGCAGGCGCTGCGCGACCGGTTATTCGAGCACCTCGAGAAGCTGTCGCTGGCGTTCTACACGGCCACCCGCAGCGGCGAGGTTCAGTCCAGATTGGCGAATGACGTTGGCGGTGTGCAGACGACGATCACCTCAACCGCGTCGTCGGTCCTCAGCAACGTGGTCACGCTGATCTCCTCCGTCGTGGCGATGCTGCTGCTCTCGCCGTTGCTGACGGTTATATCGCTGGCCGTGACGCCGGTGTTCGTACTTTTCAGCCGTCGAGTCGGACGGGCGCGGCGCAGAGCCCGGCGCGATGCGCAGGCTTCGCTCGCGTCGATGGGGTCGATCACCCAGGAGACGTTGTCGGTGTCGGGGATTCTGTTGGCCAAGGTGTTCGGCCGACAGGAGCACGAAGTCGATCGCTACCGGATAGAGAACGCCAACCAGGCCGAGCTGCAGGTCCGCCAGGCGATGGTCGGCCGCTCGTTCTTCGCGGTCACCCAGGCGTTCTTTGGGATCAGCCCTGCGCTTGTGTACCTGGTGGCGGGTCTGCAGGGCACACACGGCGACCTGTCAGCGGGGACGCTGGTTGCGTTCACGACGTTGCAGAGCCGGCTGCTGATCCCGATCAACCAGCTGCTGCAGGTCTCGGTCGACGTGCAGTCGTCGCTGGCGCTGTTCGGCCGGATCTTCGAGCTGATCGACCTTCGCCCCCGGATCACCGACAGCGATGATGCGCTCAGTCTGGCGGCGACCGAGATCCGGGGCGAGGTGGCGCTGGAGCAGGTGTCGTTCCGCTATGGCGGTGGCGAGGACGGCGGTCCGGCCGCGCCGGAAGAGGCGTTGCGCGACGTGTCGATGCGCGTCGCCCCCGGGCAGCTCGCGGCGCTAGTCGGCCCATCCGGGGCGGGCAAGACCACGATCTCCTACCTGGTTCCGAGGCTCTATGACGTCGAACGTGGGGCCGTCAAGATCGACGGTCACGACGTGCGCGACCTGACCTCCGCGACGATCGCGGGCGCGGTCGGCGTGGTGACCCAGGAGAGCTACCTATTCGGCGGCACGGTGCGCGAGAACATCAGCTACGGCCGGCCGGACGCCACCGACGAGGAGGTTGTGGCCGCCGCGAAGGCCGCCTTCATTCACGAGCGGATCCTCGCCCTCGAGGACGGATACGACACGGTGGTCGGGGAACGCGGCTACCGATTTTCGGGCGGTGAGCGCCAGCGGCTGGCAATCGCCCGGGTGATCCTGGAGGACCCGCCGATCCTGGTCCTCGACGAGGCGACCTCGGCGCTGGACACCGAGAGCGAGCGCATCGTGCAACAGGCGCTGGAGACGCTGATGCGACGCCGCACCACGATCGCGATCGCCCACCGGCTATCGACGATCCGCAACGCTGACGTGATCTTCGCGATCGAGCGCGGCACGATCGTCGAGCGTGGAACCCATGACCAACTGCTCGCCGAGGGCGGCGTTTACGCGCGTCTCTACCAAGAGCAGTTCGGCGACGGAGCGATCGAGGCCCATTGCAGCGATGGCGTGATCCTCGCCAACGGCCGGGCCTGTCGACCATCGAGCCGGCGAGCAAGGCCGGGCTCGGAGATCGCGGCACGCCGCCCACCGGAGCCCGACAGAACCGGCGAGCTCCCCGCGGAGCTGCGCACGGCGCTGGCGGTGTGAGAGAACGCCCCCGGCGCCCTGCCCGGATCAGATCGCCTGCCAGGGTCGTGCGGCGAGCGCGGGACTATGCCCGCGTTCGATGACGGGGATGCCGCCACCACCCGCGGTCGCGGCTGGCGTCGCTACTGCCGTCGACGTCCGACTGTCTACTGTGTGGTGGGACACCTCTCCCTTCAGCACCGAGGAGCAATAGATGAGCGAGTCGACCTCTGAGGTTCCGAGCGGGGACCTGACCGCGCGCCTGGACGCCGGGCCGGTGATTTGTGCCGAGGGCTTCCTGTTCGAGCTTGAGCGCCGCGGCTACCTAAGCGCCGGCGAGTTCGTCCCCGAGGTCGCCCTCGAGTACCCGGATGCTCTTCGGGCCCTGCACGTCGACTTCCAGCGCGCCGGCTCCGACATCGTCGAAGCGTTCACCTACAACGGTCACCGCGAGAAGATGCGCGTGATCGGCAAGGAGGACCTGCTCGAGCCGCTGAACCGCGCCGCACTCAAGATCGCCCGGGAGGTCGCCGACCAGCGACCCGGCGACCTGATGGCCGGCAACATCTCAAACACCAACATCTGGGATCCCGAGGACACCGCCCGGCAGGCCGAGGTGCGCGGCATGTTCGAGGAGATGGTGGGCTGGGCTGCCGAGGGCGGCGCCGACATGATCATCGGCGAGACGTTCTACTACGCCGGCGAGGCGCTGGCGGCGCTCGAGGTCGCGAAGGCGACCGGCCTGCCCGTCGTCGTCACGATCGCGCCGATGGCGATGGAGGAGATGGCCGACGGGGTCGGCATCGTCGAGACCTGCCAGCGGCTGGAGCAGGCCGGCGCGGCCGTGGTGGGCATGAACTGCTTCCGCGGGCCCGAGACGATGCTGCCCTGGCTCAAGCAGATCCGTGCGGCCGTGTCGTGCCACGTCGGCGCGCTGCCGATCCCGTACCGGACCACCGCCGAGGAGCCGACGTTCTTCAACCTCAGCGACGACCGCGCACGCGTGCCCTCGCCGCACGGCCGCACGTTCCCGACCGCGCTGGACCCGCTGTACGCCAACCGATACGAGATCGGCGCCTTCGCCAAGGAGGTCTACGAACTCGGCATCAACTACATCGGTGTCTGCTGCGGTGCCTCACCGATGCTGGTCCGCGAGACCGCGGAGGCGGTTGGGAAGTCCACTGAGGCCAGCCGGTTCTCCGAGAACATGAGCAACCACTTCATGTACGGCGACAACGAGCGGCTGCCCGAGCACATCGTCGCGCTCGGCGACGAGGCGTAGCTGCTGGAATGACGCGGACTCATTCCCGGACATCCGCTCCTTCAGCGACGAGCGGTTGACCGGCTTCCTCGCGTCGCCCCGGAGTAGCTGATCTCGCGACGACGCGACGGTCTCCGAGCTCGATGAGTGATTCCATGTCGAGAATCTCTGATCGGCTCCGCTCACCCGGTGAAGGGCCAAAACAGACGCGGCCCCCGACACCAGGAGACCACAATGCCCAAGTACCTACTCCTCAAGCACTACCGAGGCGGCCCGGAGCCGCACCACCCCTTCCCGCCGATGGATCAGTGGGCTCCCGAGGATGTGGAGGCGCACATGGCGTTCCTCCGCAACGTCAGCGAGCTGCTCAAGGAGAACGGCGAGTACGTCGACGTGCGGGCGCTCACACCGGCGAGCACCTGGGTGCGCTACGGCGGCCCGGACGCGGCGCCAGTCACCACCGACGGCCCGCTGCCCGAGACCAGCGATCTCGTGGCTGGCTGGTACATGATCGATGTCGAGTCGCACGAGCGCGCGGTCGAGCTCGCGGCCTACATTTCCTCTGAGCCCGGCCCGGGCGGGGAGCCGCTGTACGAGTGGATCGGCGTCCGGGAGGTCATGTCCGGGGCGCGCTCGGACGACTGACCCGGCGTGATCGACGAGCCGACGCGACGGCTGGACGAGGACGCGTTGCGCGGGTTCGGGCGGGAGCTCATTCCTCGTGTGCTCGCGGCGTTGGTCCGGCGGGGCGAGGACTTCGACGCCGCCGAGGACGCGCTGCAGGAGGCGCTGCTCGAGGCGCTGCGGGTATGGCCCGAGCACCCGCCACGCGACCCGAGCGCGTGGCTGTCGGCGGTCGCGACCAGGCGGCTCGTCGACGCCCGCCGCAGCGATGCCGCCCGTCACCGCCGCGAGGAGGCGACCTACGCCGAGCCGCGGCCCGCCGCCACCGAAGAGGGCGACGACACCCTCTTCCTGCTGTTCTGCTGCTGCCACCCCGAGCTCGCGCCCGCGTCCCAGGTGGCACTGACGCTGCGCGCCGTCGGCGGGCTTACCACCCGGGAGATCGCCGACGCCTTCTATGTGCCGGAGGCGACGATGGCGCAGCGGATCAGCCGGGCCAAGCGTGCCCTACGCGGGCGCCGCCTGGACCAGCCCGGCGACCTCGCCGTGGTGCTGCGCGTCCTCTACCTCGTCTACACAGCCGGCCACGCCGGCCGGGTGGACCTGGCCGGCGAGGCGATCCGGCTCGCCCGCCAGCTCACCCTCGCCACCGAGGAGCCGGAGGCGCGCGGGCTGCTCGCGCTGATGCTCCTCAACCACGCTCGCCGCCAGGCGCGGCTCGACTCAGAGGGTCGCATCGTCACGCTGGACCGGCAGGACCGCGGCCTGTGGGACACCCGCGAGATCGCCGAGGGCGTACGCGTCCTGCAGTCGGCGCTGGCCGTTCAGCGCCCCGGTCGCTACCAGATCGAGGCCGCGATCGCCGCACTGCACGCCGACGCGGCGAGCGCCGAGGAGACCGACTGGTCGCAGATCCTCGCCTGGTATGACGATCTCGTCGCTCTCACCGACGCTCCGGTGCGCCAGGATCCCGCCGCGGTGCTCGGGCGCGCGGTCGCGGTCGGCCACGTCCTCGGCGCCGACGCTGGGCTGCGTGAGACCGACCGGCTGCGCGAGGTGCTCGGCGAGCGCCACCGGTGGCACGCGGTCCGCGGTCATCTGCACGAGCTCGGTGGTGACCTTCCGGCCGCCGCCACGGCGTACGCGGATGCCGTCCGTCGGGCCACGGACGTCGCCGAGCGCGACCACCTGGTCCGTCAGGCCGCTCGCGCGCGGGCCGCCGAGCGAGCTGGGAATACTCGTCTTCAGTTCAGTTGATGAACCCGGCTACGCCCTTGATGATCAGCAGGACGCCG
>DASXDD010000226.1:0-11471 GCA_036490775.1 Solirubrobacteraceae bacterium
CCACGAGCTCGCCCGGTCGTGCAACCCGGCCTCCGCCGCCGGCTCGGTGCGGCGCAGCTCTGAGCGGAGCATCGCCTTGAACAGGCCGTGCCAGCGAAATCGCTCGTGGCTGGGATCGAGTGGCACGAGCATCAGGTTGGACCGCGCCAGGTCCGCCAGCGTGCCGCCGGTCGCGGTCTGCTCGAGCACCGCGTCGCACAGCGGTCCTGAGAGGTCCTCGAGCACCGAGCTGTGGATCACAAGTCGCGCGCGCTTGCGCGACAGCGGCGCCAGGAACTCGTCGCGCAGGTATTCGGCAACGAGGTGGTCGGCGCCGTCGAAGCGCGCGAGGCCCGCGCTGACGTCGGCCTGGCCCCGCAGCGACAGCGCCGCGAGGTACAGCCCGGCCGGCCACCCCTCGGTGCGGCGGTAGAGCGCTCGCACGGATTCGAAGTCGAGCTCGAGCCCGGCCAGTCGCAGCAGTGTCGCGGCCTCGGCCGGGGTCATCGCGAGGTCCTCGGCGCGCACCTCGGTGAGCGCGCGGTTGGCCCGGAGCCGCCCGATCGCCAGCGCCGGCTCGGTGCGCGAGGCCAGCACGAGCTGCGAGCCCGGTTGCAGCCGGGCGAGCAGTGTGGTGACCATCTCCCTGAGCGCCTGCGCGGGGATGGTGTGCGCGTCGTCGAGCATTGCGACGAACGGGTGATCGGAACGCGCCGGCAACAGTTCGCCAGCGTCGTCGGCGGTGATCGGCACGAACGGCCGCTCATCTGAGTGAGCCCATTCGGCGAGCAGCGTCGACTTGCCGTAACCGGCCGGCGCGACGATCAGGACGAGCTTGGATTCACGCGACTCGCGCAACCTTGCGACGAGCGCGGGGCGCGGAACGTAGCCCTGGCGGAACGGCTGTGGGTCACGCGCACGTCGGCGCGTTGCTGCACTTGAAGAAGTCAATTATGAAAGCCCCTCGGGATGCGATCTGGTCCATGAGGGTTCTCTCGCACGGCGGTGAGCGCAGCAAGGTGGCACGCCTCTGTGTTCACGGCGGTGAACACCACCACCGCGATGCGTGCCCGAGTCTGATCAGGAGCATCCAGGCTCATCCGAATCGGATGATGTGGCGCCCTCGCGATCGCGCGAGGGTGAGCACGGTATGGAGCGAGCCGAGAAAAAGCTGCCCTGGCCGGTTCGAAGCGTGATCGCCGGGATGATCGGCACAGCGTCGCTGTCGTTGGCGTACGCGAGCGAGCGGCGCCTGCGACCGCATCACGCCGGTCCACTGGACTTCGACGACAGCCTCGTCCCGGGGCAGATCGTCGCGAGCGTCATGCACCTGCCGCACGTGACCGCGCGCGAGGAAGGCGAGCTCGGACTGACGCTCCGCTGGGGCTACGGGTCGGCGTTCGGGATCTGGCACGGGATCCTGCGGCGCAGGCTCGGCGAGCCTCGCGCGAGCCTGGCGTTCGGCGCGACGCTGATGACGGCGACGTTGACGTTGTTTCCGGTGCTCGGGCGCACGCCGCCGCCGTGGCGCTGGCCGCCTAGCGTGATCGCGACTGCATTTGGAACCCACGCCGCGTACGTCGGCGCGCTCGCGGTGGTCGACGATGCGCTGTAGTCGTGGTGCGGGCGTCGGAGGGTCGCTGGCGGCCGTCGCGATTGCCGTCGCGCTGGCCGGATGTGGCGGCAGCAGCAAGCCGAGCTACTGCTCGCAGACTGCCAGCCTGAAGAAGTCAGTTCAGGATCTGGGCAGCGTGAACATCATTCAGGGCGGCACCAGCGCGCTGACGTCGGCGCTGTCGACGGTCGAGAGCAACGCGCAGGCGGTCGTGAGCTCTGCCAAGGGCGACTTCCCAACCGAGACTTCCGCGATCAACAGCTCGATTACTGCTCTGAAGCAGAGCGCTCAGTCGCTGGCGTCATCGCCTACGCAACCGGCCGTGATCGCCAAGGTGCCGGGGCAGATCAGCGCCGTCGTCAGCTCGATTCAGGCCTTCTCGAGCGCGACGTCGTCGAAGTGCAGCTGAGCTGAGCGCGGGTCACGCGAGCAGCGTGATCACACCTCGCAGGATCAGCAGCGCGCCGAGCGCGGTCGTGCCGACGAAAAGCACCGTATGGCCGTGGTCTCTGAACGCGTGCTTGACGCGCGCGATCGCTCGCGGAGTCCAATCGGGGGCGATTGCGAAGCTGATCAGCGGCACCTCGATCAGGGCGAGCATGATCACGTTGATCAGCACCACCGTTGCGACCACGCCGACGGTGCCGTAGTCGAGCTTGTGCAGCGCGGTGAGCGCAGCCAGGTACGACGCGCCCGGCAGCGTCAGCGCGATGCCGACCAGGAACGTGACCCGCGGGCTGCCCTTGGCAAGCTGCTGCTGCCAACGCGGCGTCTTGTGCTCCCCGCGGCCCTTGCGGCGCGCGCGGCGTTCTCTCAGGGCCCGGTCTCGGTCGGTGCCGAGCACAAAGCCGACCGCCAGGAGGATCGCGCCGGCCACCAGGTCGACGATCGGGTTGATCGTGTGCTTTGCCGAGCTCGTCGTCGGATTCGAGGCGCCGAGTGACAGCACGATCACGATCCCGATCGTGATGCTCACCGTGTACGCCCCGGCGAGGTAGCCGAGCATCAGCCGCGTCGGGTTGGGCAGCAGCAGCAGCACCGTCGTCGCGGCGACCAGCGTCGGGTTGACCATCGCAGTGAGCGAGAACAGCAGGACGGCGTTCATGCGCGGGCTTGCTCGACGCGGCGCCCGACGAGGATCCCGATGACGGTCACGAGGTAGATCTGACCGGTCAGCATCTCAAGCACCGCGAGAGCCCGCCCGACGCCGTGTGCCGCGGTGAAGTCGCCGAAGCCGGTCGTCGTCAGGACCGTGAAGCTGTAGTAGACGTGGTCGCTGGCGCTGTGGCCGGCGCTCCCCGCGAAGAAATTCCCGGGTTCGACGGCGGCCACGAAGCCGATCGCCGACGCAAACGCCAGCCCGACCAGCAGGTAGATCGCCAGCGCCCCGGCGACGGCCTGCGCCGTGGCGCCGCGTTCGCGGACCAGACGGAGCAACCCCCCACCCAAGGTAGCCGGCACGGCTAGGGCCATCAACGCAGTGACCGCGAGCGTGATCGAGTGGGGTATAACACCGACCGCCGTGAGCAGGGTCACGATCGTGATCGTCACGGTGCCGATCACGGCCCGGCGGCGCAGCACGACCGTGCGCTCGCGCGAGGTGCAGATCGAGACGAGCAGCGCCGCACCGACGAGCGCGAAGGCGAGCGCCCGCGACCCGTCGCCGTCGGGCGCGACGATCAGGAACACCACGACCGTCAGCACGAGAACGAACACCATGCCGTATCGGTACTGCGCGACAGCGGGTTGCGGGGTGCTCATTCGCGGACGCGGGCCGTGCTGGTCTGGCCGGTCTGGCTGGTCTGGCTGGCCTGGCGGGGTGACATGGCCAGCATCGTGATGTACGAAACGACGACCCCGACGATGATCAGCGGCTCGACGCCGGCACCCGCCTTCTCGGCCAGCACCGTCGCCGTGACGACCGCAGTCAGCGGCAGCTTCAGCACCGCAACCATTCCCGCGGCCATGCCCACCGCGACGGCCGCGCTGAGCGGAAATCCCGGCAGCCGTGAGGCGAGGATCCCGGCCGCGGCGCCGAGGAACAGGATCGGGAAGGTCGGGCCGCCGCGGAAGCTCCCCAGCGACAGCCCGTAGGCGATCCCCTTGAAGACGAGTACCAGCGCCAGCGCTCCCGCCGAATAGGAGCCGGCTGCGGCCACCAAACCTGGAAGCTGATCCTGTCCGGAGAACAGAATCTCATCGATCCCCTTGCCGGTGATCTGCGAGAACGCCGCCGCAAGCCCGGCGATGACCAGGCCGACGAGCGGTAGCAACACCATTGGCCGGGGCGAGACGATCCGATAAGTAGCCAATCCGCCCCGCATGATCACCTGCGCCCCGGCGGCAACCGCAAGCGAGAGCGCGATCGTCCAGGCGAAGTTGCCGACGTGTGGATGGCCGAATGGCGCCAGCGGCAGTGCGCTGAGCGCGTAGGCGCTGGTGCTGAGACCGGTGAAGGACCCCATGCCGATCGAGACCAGCGAACCGATCCCGGCCGCGAGCAGTCCCGGTATCAGAACGAGCCGTAGCCGCGAGCCACCGATCCCGGCCGCCTCGATCAGAATCACCGCCGCGATCAGGGGCGAGCTGAACACGAACGACAGCGCGGCGAACGTCCCGGCAGCCGCGACGAGCGCCAATGCCTGCGGCTCGGGATCGCGACGAACGAGCTTGACCGAGATCGCCGCCAGGCCCGAGCCCAGTGCGATCAACGGCGCCTCCGGACCGAGCACCAAACCTAGGCCGATCGTCGCAAACGCCGCGAGCAGCACGCCGGGGAGTTCGATCGTCGGGGGCTTGCCGCCGGTCGCCAGCCCCTCGGCGGGGATGTGACCGCCACGTCCGGGAAGCCGGACGATCGCGACTGCCGTGATCAACGCGCCGATCGGGAGGACGATGAACGGCCACCACCTCGGAGCCCCGTTGGGGTACCCCAGCGCATGCGGGATGTGTGTGTAGACCTCCTGCTGGATCTGGTGGGTCAGCTCGAGAAAGCACCACGCCGCGAGCGACACGACGACGCCGATCACGGCGACGAGCGCGAGCAGCACGAGGTATGGCCTGCTACGCATCGTCGCGCTTGCCTGTTCGGGCGAGACCTCCGCAGGCTCGGTCTGCGTCACGTGCGAAAGCTAGACGGGCCGCCGGTCGCGATCATCACCCGGTTTGGATGAGCCGTCAGAGCTCGCTCGCGCGTAGGCTGACACTGCGGGGTAGCGAGGATTTGGGATGGAGATCGGTTACCGCCACATCGTGCTGATCGGGATGATGGGGTCGGGCAAGACGACCTGCGGCCGCGCGCTCGCACGGCGGCTCGGATGGGGCTTCTGGGACAACGACGAGGCGCTGCAGGAGGCGACCGGCGCGACGGCGGCACAGCTACAGCGCGAACGCGGGCAGGCCGTGTTGCACGCGATTGAGCACCGGCTGTTGCGACGCGCGCTGCAGGACCACACCGACACAGTGCTCGCGGCGGCCGGGAGCGTCGTGCTGCGGCCCGCGCTGCTCGATTCCGAGCTCACCGTCTGGCTGCGGATCAGTCCTGAGCAGGAGGCTCAGAACATCGCCCGCAGCGGGCAGTCGCACCGCCCGCTGCCGGCCGATGCGATCGCGGTGCTTCAGCGGCTCAGCGAGCAGCGGCTTCCCGCCTACGAGCGCCTGGCTGACATCACCGTCGACGTGGCGAACGAGCCGGCGATCACGTGCGACCGGGTGTACGACGCAGTCGTCGCACACCCGCGGTAGCCGCGGCGGATCCGCGCTGTCACCCGAAATGCATGATGTGGGCCGGGGCGCGCACGGTTGGACTTCGGTCGTGCGCCAGAAACGCGCCTCGGCCGACCGTGCGCGGCGGGGAATCGTGGACCCGCGCCTGCTGCGCTACGCGCGCGCCACGCGGACTTTCATCGGCGCGTCCGTCGGTCTCGGCGGTGTCGCGGCATTGCTCGTGATCGCCCAGGCGTGGCTGCTTGCGACCGTGATCGCCGGCGCGTTCGACGGCAAGGGGCTGAGTCAACTGCGCCTGGCGCTCGCAGCGCTGCTGGCCGTCGTCGCCGGCCGCGCCGCGGTTGCGTGGGGCGCCGAGCTCGCCGCCGGCCGCTCTGCGGCGCTGGCCAAGCGCCAGCTACGCGCGGCGCTGCTCGAGCATGTCGTCGCGATCGGACCGAGCCGCGCCGGCGACGAACGCACCGCGGCAACCGCGACGCTCGCGACCGGCGGTCTCGACGCGCTCGACGCGTACTTCTCGCTGTATCTACCGCAGCTGCTGCTCGCGGCGATCGTGCCGGCCGCGGTGATCGTGTCGCTGCTCGCCGCAGATTGGATCTCGGCCGCGATCGTCGCGCTGACGCTGCCGCTGATCCCGGTGTTCATGGCGCTCGTGGGAGCGACCACGCGCGAGCGCACGACGTCGGAGATGCGGATGTTGCACCGGCTTGCGGGCCATTTCCTCGACGTGGTGGCGGGGCTGCCGACGCTCAAGATCTTCGGTGCCGCCAAGCGCCAGACGCAGGTGCTCGGCGAGGTCGGAGATCGCCATCGCGTGGCAGCGATCGCGACTCTGCGGGTGACCTTCCTGTCGTCGCTCGTGCTCGAGCTGCTGTCGACGATCTCAGTCGCGCTCGTCGCCGTCGAGGTGGGCCTGCGCCTGCTCGGCGGCCACCTCGGGCTGCGCACGGCGCTGTTCGTGCTGGTGCTCACGCCCGAGGCGTACCTGCCGCTCCGGGCGCTCGGCGCCAATTACCACGCGAGCGCCGAGGGCGTCGCGTCAGCCGAGCGCGCTTTCGAAGTGCTCGAGACGCCGCTGCCCGAGCGTCGTGGCCGCGCGGCGGTCCCCGACATGGCAGTCGCCGAGCTGTCGGTCGAGGACCTGACGGTGTCCTATCCGGGGCGCGGCGGAGCCGCACTCGCCGGGATCTCGCTGCAGGTGGCGCCGGGCGAGGTCGTCGCCGTGACGGGGCGCAGCGGCTGTGGCAAGTCGACGCTGCTCAACGCGATCCTCGGCTTCACACCGTCCGCAGCCGGCACGGTCTGCGTCGGCGATGTCGAGCTCGGCGAGCTCGACATCGCCGCGTGGCGCCGACACGTCGCCTGGCTGCCTCAGCGGCCGTGGCTGTACACCGGCTCGATCGCCGACAACGTGCGCCTCGCCCGGCACGACGCGAGCGACGACGAGGTCTGGGGGGCGGTGCGCGCAGCTGGGCTTGCCGACGTCGTCGCCCGGCGCGCGGGGGGGATCGATGCAAGCGTCGGCGAAGGCGGCACGTTGCTGTCGGCCGGGGAGCGCCAGCGGGTCGCGCTGGCCCGATTGTTCCTACGCGACGCGCCGCTGCTGCTGCTCGACGAGCCGACGGCGAACCTCGACGGCGCGACCGAGGACGAGGTACTCGTGGCCGTGAGGCGGCTGATCGCCGGACGTACCGCGATCGTCGTCGCGCACCGTCCGGCTCTAATGGCGCTCGCCGATCGCGTCATCGACCTCGGACGGGTCGCGGTGCCGGCATGAGATCGGCAATTCGTTTCGCGCGGCCGCAGCTTCGCCATCTGCTGATCGCATGCGCGCTCGGAGCGTGCGCGATCGGCGCCGGGATCGGGTTGCTCGCGACAGCCGCGTGGCTGATCTCGCGGGCGGCGCAGCACCCGCAGGAGTCCGCGCTCGCGCTCGGGATCGTCGCCGTGCAGTTCTTCGGCCTGTCGAAGGGGCTGGCGCGGTACGGGCAGCGGATCGTCGGCCACGACGCGGCACTGGGGGCGCTGGCGAAGCTCCGGGTCCGGGTCTACGAGCGGCTTGAGCCGCTCGCGCCTGTCGGGCTGCCCGCGTTTCGAAGTGGCGACCTGATCGCACGGTTCGTCGACGACGTCGACTCGCTTCAGGACCTGCTGCTGCGCGTCATCGTGCCGTTTGCGGTCGCGGCGATCGTCGGCGTCGGGGTCGTCGTGCTGCTGTGGGTGATCCTGCCCGCCGCCGGGATCATCCTCGCGGTCGCGCTGGCGATCGCGGCGACGGTGGTGCCGTGGCTGACCGGCGCGCTCGCGCGCCGTGCCGAGGCCGCCCAGGCGGCGACGCGCGGAGAGCTGACCGCCAGCGTCGTCGAGCTCGTCCGCGGCGCGCCGGAGCTGGCCGCCTACGGAGCTGCCGGCCACAAGCTCGATGAGGCACTCGAGATCGACGCGCGCCTGGCACGGATCGCGCGCGGCGCAGCGAGGACGGCGGGCGCCGGCCAGGGTCTCGCGACGTTGCTGCCGGCGCTGGCGACAGTCGGATGTCTGCTCGTTGGCGTGTCGGCCGTGCGCGCCGGGCGGCTCGACGTGGTGCTGCTCGCGGTGCTCGCAGTCGTCCCGCTTGCCGCGTTCGAGCTGACCTCGGGGCTCCCGGCGGCGACGCAGACGCTCGCGCGGGTGCGGGCGTCGCTGGGGCGAGTCGATGCCGTGATGCACACCGAGCCGGTCGTGGCCGAGCCAGTCGCGGCCGAGCCGGTCGTGGCCGCGGCGGTCGGCGCCGGCGCGCACAAGATCCGCGTGCGTGGGCTGAGATGTCGCTACAGCGACGACGCGCCGTGGTCGCTCGACGGCGTCGACCTCGACCTCTGGCCCGGTCGTCGCGTAGCCGTCGTCGGACGCAGCGGCGCGGGCAAGTCGACGCTTGCGAGCGTGCTGTTGCGGTTCGCGCCCTACCAGGGTGGATCGGTGACGCTGGACGGGGTCGAGCTGTCTGAGATCGACGGCGACAGCGTCCGGCAGGTGATCGGCCTGCTGTCACAGGACGCCCACATCTTCGACACGACCGTGGGCGCCAACCTCGGCGTGGCGCGGCGAGACGCGACCGCCGACGAGCTCCGCGAAGCGCTCGGCGGCGCTCGGCTGCTGGAGTGGACCGGATCCTTGCCCGACGGGCTCGGGACCTACGTCGGCGAGCTCGGCGGCCGGATGTCGGGCGGCGAGCGCCAGCGGCTGGCGGCTGCGCGCGTGCTGCTGGCCGACTTCCCGGTGCTCGTGCTCGACGAGCCCGGCGAGCATCTGGACACGGCGACCGCCGACGCGATCGTCGCCGACGTGCTCGCCGCCTCGGCGGAGCGCGCGATCGTGCTGATCACGCACCGCCTCGCTGGGCTCGAAGCCGTCGACGAGGTGATCGTGCTCGACGCCGGCCGGGTCGTCGAGCGCGGCACGCATGCCGAGCTGATCGCGCGCGGCGGCGCGTACGCGCAGATGTGGCGGCGCGAGCGGGGCCAGCGATGAGCTGGTCCGCGCGCGCTGCCGTCGTCACTCAGGGACAGGCGCGGTGACCGCAGCTTCGCGGCGTGCCCACTCGCTCTGGAGCAACTGCCGCCAGCCGGTGAGTAGCGTGTGCACCTGGGCCGCGCCGACGATCGGCTCGGCTGGCACCGGCAACTCGGCCGGGTGCAGGATGAACGCCTGCGTCTGCGGACCGCCGACGCCGCCGTGGAACGAGATCAGCTCCTCGAACGCGCACCCCTGCTCGAGCTCTGGGTCATAGAAGCTGTTGACCATGATGTCGGCGACGTGATCGAAGCCATCGGTGCGCAGCAGGTGCGCCCCGGCGTTAGGCGGGAACAGCGCAAGCGGGTCCTCGCCCTCGACGCGGTCGTCGACGAGGTAGCGCGTGCCGCCGGCCCCGAGCACGACAGGGCCGTGCTCGGCCGAGCGCACCAGCAGGAAGCCGATGTGGGGGTGGTCGCGCAGCGCCGAGATCAGCCGCGGATGGCGCTCCTCGATCTCCTCGAGCGTCAGCCGGCGGCGCTCCTCCATCAGGTAGATCAGCCCGAGGTTGCCGGACGCGAGCGCGACCACGTGCGTGTCGGCCAGCGCATCGGTCGCCTGCTCGTGCGAGCTGCCGGTCGCCTCGTCGACCGCGTGCCCGACGGCGGCGTCGTTCTCGTCACCGCCGCCGACGCGCGCCACCGTCCCGCGCTCGATCGAGCGTTCGACGAGCGCGCTGAGGTCGTAGCCGTTGCGCTGCTTGAACGTCGCCCCCTGCGTCTGGCCGTGATCGGACAGCACCACGATCTTGTACGGGCGCGGCGCGAACCTCCGGGCGCGGGCGATCCGCGCGAAGTGCTGGTCGAGCTTGCGCAGCGCCTCGAGCGTGTCGGCGCGCTCCAGCCCGGAGTGGTGGGCGACCTCGTCGTAACTCGAGAACGTCGCGTACACGGCTGGGCGGCCACGCATCATGTCGGTGAGCACGCCGAACGTGATCAGGTCGCGCACGCCTACGCACAGCGCGGCGCGCAGCAACGCGTATTGGCGTGTACGAGCGCCTCGCGGCGTCACCTTGCGGCGGCGCTGGCGCAACGCGGCGACGCGCTCGAGCAACACCTCCCAGCCGAACAGCACGAGCACGCGCGTGACGTTGAAGCCGTTGGCAAAGAACGCCCGATAGCCAGGGTTCGAACGCTTCTCGGCGTCGATCCGGCTGACCGTCAGGATCACTGCGTCGGCCTCACCCGAGAACAGGTTGCCGCGGCTGGCCCCATCGCCGGTGAGCAGCCCATCCCCGGTCGCGCAGCGGCGCTCGATCTCCGCGCAATCCTCCGGCGACGAGCACGACATCACCTTGCCCGACTCCTTCTCGACCCAGCGGAACGCAGGAATGTTCTCGTTGCTGCCGAGCAGGATCCCGGCCTGGCTGGCGCCCGTCTGAGAGCTCAGATCGGTCTCCCATTCGGCGAGCTGGTGCGAGCCGCTGCTCAGCCAGTCGTGCATCTCAGGGACGTTGCCGTCGCGCATCGCCCGCGCCAGCACCGGCAGGGCGAGCCCGTCGATCTCAAGGAACACGATCCCGGGGACGTCGGAGCGCACGTGGCCGCCCTGACGGCGGGCGACCCGGCGGATCACCTTGAGCGTGTACGTGTCCTCGTCGTTGACGCCGAGCAACACCTCGATCACGACGCTGGCCGCGGCGATCACCAGCGCCGCCGCGAGCGCCCAGCCGAACGAGTCGACGTGGATCGAATTGGCGTCGACCTTCGACACGATCAGCAGTACGACCGCGTCGAGCACGAGCACCAGCACGAAGTTGAGCGCCAGCGTGAACGGCAGCCGCAGCGCCGCGATCACCGGCGCAAGCACCGCATTGAGGATCGCGATCAGCGCCGCGGCGACGAACGCGTGGCCGACCCCGTTGACGCTTACGTGCGGGACGATCGCGGCGGCCACGCCGACGGCCGCCGCCGACACGATCCAATCGATCGCCAGCGCCCAGGGGCGAAACCGCGGCACATCCGGTTCCCAGACCAGCTCCTCGCCGTATGCATCGCGCGCTTCATCCACGCCGCGATTATCGCCTGGCTTCGGTCGCCGGCCGTCATTCTGTTCGGGCGATGAGCTCCGACGCTCTCGAAATCACGTGGATCGGGCACGCAACGGTGCTGATCGAGCTCGACGGCGTGCGCCTGCTCACCGATCCCGTGCTCGGCCGGCGGATCGGCCCTTTGGTTCGCGTCGCGGGCGCGGCGGTCGATCCGGACTCGCTGGGGCCGGTGGATCGCGTGCTGCTGTCGCACCTGCATGCCGACCACGCTGACGTCGGGTCGCTGCGGGCGCTTGGCGCCCCCGTGATCGCTGGCTCGGGTGCCGGCGAATGGCTGCGGCGGGCCGGCGTCGGTGACGTGCAGGAGCTGTCCGTCGGCGAGTCAGCTGTGTGCGGAGACGTCCGGATCCGCGCCGTCCGAGCGGAGCACGATTCCCGGCGGCGACCGCTCGGAGTCGAGGCGCAGCCCGTCGGCTACGTGGTCGAGGGCTCGCGCACCGTCTACTTCGCCGGCGACACCGACCTGTTCGATGAGATGGCGCAGCTGCGCGGGTCAGTCGACGTGGCGCTGCTGCCGGTCTGGGGTTGGGGCCCGAGCGTCGGCGAGGG
>DASXDD010000227.1:0-9457 GCA_036490775.1 Solirubrobacteraceae bacterium
CCGAACGACGACTCGAAGCTCTCGACCCCGGCCTCGAGCGCCGCGAGCACGTTTGCGAGGCCCTGTCCGCGGGTGTTGTGGAAATGCGCGGTCAGCTCGACCCCGGGAAGCATGCCTCGTGCCAGCAGGAAGAACTCGCCGACCTGGAGTGGGTTGGCCATCCCCGTCGTGTCGCCGAAGCCGATCTCGGCCGCTCCCGCGTCGGCCAGCTCACGGGCGATCGACAGGACCTGCTGGGCCGACACGTGGCCCTCGTAGGGACAACCGAACGACGTCGAGATCACGCCTTCACAGCGCAATCCCTCGCTCAGGGCGCGCTCGAACGTGCGCTTGAGCCCAGCGAGCGACTCAGCGATCGGCCGGCCCACGTTCTTCTGGTTGTGGGTCTCCGACGCCGACAGGAATCCGTTGATCTCCTGGAAGCGATCGCGGTGGACCAACGCGCGCTCGAGCCCGCGCTCGTTGGGGATCAGAACGCTGACCGCTACGTCGGTCGGAAGGCGAACGGCTTCAAGCACCTGCTCGGCGTCGGCGAGCTGCGGGATCACGTCGGGCCGCACGAAGCTCGTCACCTCGAGCCGCCGCAGGCCCGTGGCGCCCAGCAGCTCGATCAGGCGCACCTTGTCCGGCGTCGCGATGATCTCGGGCTCGTTCTGGAATCCGTCCCGGGGGCCCACCTCGCGGACCCGAACGCCGTCAGGGACGACTGCCACCAATGATCCTCCGCTCGTGCGTGCCGACGCCGATCGTGCGCCCGCTGGCGGACACCACCTCGACCGCAAACCGCAGCTTGCGCCCGTCCACGATCTCCTCGAGCCGGGCCCGAGCCACACAGCGACCGCCCTCCATGACCGCAGCGACGTGCTTGATACACACCTCGAACCCCACCGTCGCGGCGCCGTCCTCGAGCCCGGGGGCCACCAGCGTCGTCGCGGTGTTCTCCATCATCGCGATCATTCCGGGCGTCGACAGGACCGCCTTCGGCAGGCTGCCGCCGACGTCGGTCAGCAGCGGGCCCTCGGCCTTGAACTCGAAGGTCCCTTCGATACCCACCTGCAGCGAATCGCTCATCGCTCTGACCCTACAACGTGGCTGCGGACGCTCGTGCTTCCCACCTACACTGCGGCGCGGTGACCGCCCCTGTTTGCATCGTCGGAGGCACCGGTGCGCTCGGGTTCGGGCTCGCGCTCCGGCTCGGACGCGCGGGCGTGCCGATCGTGATCGGCTCGCGCGATCCCGCTCGCGCGCAGGAGTCCGCGCGACACGCGGCCGAGCTCGTGCCCGATGGCTCGTTCACCGGCCTCCAGTACGAGGAGGGCGTGCGCGAAGCTGAGATCGTCGTGCTGAGCGTCCCGTTTCGAAACCAGTCCGAGACGATGACCCACCTGAAGGGCGTGCTACAGCCAAGCCAGCTGTTCGTCGACGCGACGGTGCCGCTCGCGGCCGCGGTCAGTGGAAAGGCAACGCGCACACTCGGCGTATGGCAGGGCTCGGCCGCGCAGGCGGCGCAGGAGATGGCGCCCGACGGCGTGCGTGTCGTCGCCGCGTTTCACACCGTCAGCGCCGCGCTGCTGCGCGACCTCGACCACGACCTCGACGAGGACGTGCTGATCTGCGGCGACCGCCGCGATGACAAGACCCAGCTGTCAGAGCTCGTCGACCAGATCGCCGGGCTGCGGCCCGTCGACTGCGGACCGCTCGAGATGGCGCGGATCGTCGAGCAGCTGACGCCGCTGATCATCTCGATCAACGTGCGTAACAAGGTGCGCGCCGGAATCCGTATCACCGGCCTGTGAGCAGCCCAGTGGTCGTCCTCGCGGGCGGCACCGGCGGCGCCAAGCTCGCTCGCGGGATGCTGGATGTGGTCGGCGCCGGCGAACTCGTGGTGATCGCCAACACGGGCGACGACGTCGAGATCTACGGCGCCTACGTGTCGCCCGACCCCGACCTCGTCACGTTCTGGCTCGCCGACCGGATCGACGAACGGGGCTGGGGCCTGGAAGGCGACACCTTCCACGTGATGGACGGCCTGCGTGAGCTCGGCGTCGACGTGTGGTTCAACCTCGGCGACCGCGACCTCGCGCTGGGGATCGAGCGCGCCCGGATGCTTGCGCACGGGGCCCGGCTGACAGACGCCCACGCCGCACTCGCCGCCGCCCACGGGGTCACGGCACGCGTGCTGCCGATGAGCGACCAGCCGGTCCGAACGCGGGTACACGCCCGCGGCCGCTGGTGGCCGCTTCAGGAGTTCATGATCAAGGGCCGCGGCGACGGTCCGGTCGAGGACATCGAGCTGCGCGGCGCGGCTGCGGCGGCGGCAACCCCCGAGGTCGTCAAAGCAGTTACGGACGCGCGCGCGATCGTGATCGGCCCGTCCAACCCGTCGATCTCGATCGGCCCGATCCTGGCGACGCCGGGCGTCTCGGAGGCGCTGAAGGCGACCAGCGCGCCGGTAGTCGCCGTGAGCCCGCTCGTCGGCGGCCAGGTACTCAAGGGTCCGACCGCCGCGTTCATGGAACACACGGGGCAGCCGCTGTCCAGCGATGGGATTGCTGCGACCTATGCCGGCCTGATCGACGGGCTGGTTGCCGACGAGCCGACCGACCGCGTGGCGACGCTCGAGATCGACGTGCTGCTCGGAACGCCCGAACAACGCCGCAGCGTCGCCGCTCAAACTCTCGAGTTCGCACTCACGCTCAGCCGCGGGACCGCGAGTGAGTAGCGTTCCGCGACCTATGCGGACGCTCGCGATCCTCCCGATCAAGAGCTTCGGCGACGCGAAGCAGCGGTTGGCGCACCAGATCAATGCGTCGGCGCGCCGCGCTCTCGCCGAGGCGATGTTCTCCGACGTGCTGGTTGCGCTGAAGCGGACCGACGCGGTCAGCGACATCCTCGTCGTGACCGCCGATTCCGGCGCGCAGCGGATCGCCGGCGGCTACGGCGCGACGGTGCTTGACGACGACGATGAGGGCCACAACATCGCGGCGCGCAACGGGATCCGCGAGGCGCTGATGTCCGGCGCCGACCGCGCGCTGCTCGTCCCCGGCGACTGTCCAATGCTCGACCCCAAGCAGCTTGCCCAGCTGCTCGACCGACCCGTACCGGAACGGTCGGCGCTGGTGATCCCAGATCGCCACGGAACCGGCACGAATGCGCTGCTGCTTACCCCGCCCGAGTCGCTGACGCCGGCGTTCGGCCCGGGCAGCTGCCAACGCCACGTCGAGCACGCCCGCGCGAGCGACGCCGAGCCTGAGGTCATCGAGGTGAGTTCGCTGGCGCTCGATGTCGACACCCCGGAGGACCTCGCGTTGCTGCAGCAGACGCTCGCCACGTCGCACGGTGGGGCGGCCCGCACGCGCGGGATGCTCAACCAGCTGTCGCGCAGCCTCGCATGAGCGGGCTGAACGCCGCTGCGCTAGACGGGCTGCCCGAGGTCCGCCAGGGCGACGATCTGGCAGAGCTGATCGCGGCGGCGGGCGAGCCGCTGGCCGCTGACGACGTGGTCGTGATCGCGCACAAGGTCGTCTCCAAGTCAGAGGGCCGAGTCCGCGCACTGGCGGACGTCACGCCCGGACCGCGCGCGCTCGAGCTTGCCGCCGAGCACGGCAAGGATCCGCGCCACGTCCAGGTCGTGCTCGACGAGACCAGCGAGTTGTTGCGCGCGTCTCACGGGGTGCTGATCTGCGTCACCCGCCACGGGTTCGTGTGCGCCAACGCCGGCGTCGATGCCTCAAACGCTCCCGAGCCGGACACGCTGATCCTGCTCCCGGTCGACCCCGACGGGTCGGCGCGGCGGATCCGTGCGGCACTGCGCGAGCGGCTCGGCGCAGCCCCCGCGATCGTGATCACGGACTCGTTCGGGCGCGCGTGGCGACACGGCCAGTGCGACGTCGCGATCGGCTGCGCCGGGATCGCCCCGCTCGAGGACTGGCGCGGGCGCACGGACGCGGTCGGACGTGAGCTGACCGCCACTTGGATCGCGATCGCCGATCAGCTCGCGGCGGCGGCCGACCTCGCGCGAGCCAAGGACGCATCGCAGCCGGTCGTGGTGATCAAGGGCGCCGGCCGTCACGTGACCGCCGACGACGGTCCCGGTGCCGCGGCGATGATCCGGCCCGAGGCCGAAGACCTTTTCAGGTAGTTTGGCGCCCACAAGAGCGCCCCGATTCGCAGGAGAGAGCATGAGCGACGACACCGTCAAGTACCTGCTGCCCGAGAGCGAGATCCCGACTCACTGGATCAATCTGCTTCCGGACCTTCCCGGCGATCCGCTGCCGCCGCTTCACCCGGGGACGCTCGAGCCGGCCGGTCCCGACGACCTCGCGCCGATCTTCCCGATGTCGCTGATCATGCAGGAGGTCTCGCAGGACCCGGTGGTCGAGATCCCCGAGCCGGTGCGCGAGGCTTACAAGCTGTGGCGCCCGACGCCGCTCTTCCGCGCCCGCCGCTGGGAGCGCGAGCTCGATACGCCCGCCCACATCTACTACAAGTACGAGGGCGTCTCCCCCGCCGGATCGCACAAGCCCAACACCGCCGTCGCGCAGGCCTACGAGAACGCGCAGGCCGGGATCAAGCGCCTGTCGACCGAGACCGGCGCGGGCCAGTGGGGCTCGGCGCTCGCGTTCGCGTGCTCGCTGTTTGGCCTCGAGTGCGAGGTGTTCATGGTCGGCTCAAGCTATGACCAGAAACCCTATCGCCGCTCGATGATCCAGACCTGGGGCGCGACCGTCCACCGCTCGCCGTCGGATCTCACGCAAGCCGGGAAGGCGAACGCCGACCACCCGACCGGATCGCTCGGGATCGCGATCTCCGAGGCGGTGGAGGTCGCGGCGCAGCGCGACGACACCAACTACTCGCTTGGATCGGTGCTCAACCACGTCTGCCTGCATCAGACGGTGATCGGGCAGGAAGCGATCGCGCAGATGGCGATGGCCGGAGAGGAGCCCGACGTCATCGTCGGCTGCGTCGGCGGCGGCTCGAACTTCGCCGGCCTGACGTTCCCGTTCATCCGCGAGGTGCTGCGCGGCAACGCCAAGACGCGGTTCCTCGCGACCGAGCCGACGGCCTGCCCGACGCTGACCCGGGGCGTGTACCGCTATGACTTCGGCGACACCGTCGGGCTGACGCCGCTGATGCCGATGTACACGCTCGGGCACGATTTCGTGCCTCCGCCCGTGCACGCCGGCGGGTTGCGCTACCACGGCGACGCGCCGATGCTGTGCGGCCTGGTCAAGGCCGGCGTCATCGAGGCGCAGGCCTACAGGCAGAACGACATCTTCGCTGCGGCCGTGCAGTTCGCGCGGACCGAGGGGATCATCCCCGGCCCGGAGCCCGCCCACGCGATCAAGGGCGTGGTCGATGAAGCGCTCGCCGCACGCGAGGCCGGCGAGCCGCGCGTGATCCTGCTCGGGCTCTCCGGCCACGGGCACTTCGACCTGTCGGCGTACGACGCGTACCTGGCTGGCAAGCTCGAGGACCCGGAGTTCTCTGAGGCCGACATGGACGCGGCGATCGAGCGGCTGCCGAAGGCACCCGCGATCGCCTAGGGCCGGAAGCTAGTCCGCGCCGAGCGGCTCGACCAGCTCGGCCGAGCGCCGCGCCCGTCGCGCGGCGCGCGCCGGCCTCGTCGCGTTCAGCAGCGCAACCAGCACCAGCACGACGCCAATCATCTGCAGCGGGCTCGGGTCCTCGCTGAAGATCAGCGCCGCCAACGCAACCGAGCCGACCGGCTGCACGGTCAGGAGCAGCGACGTCATCGCGGCCGGCAGCCGCGGCAACGAGCTCGTGATCAGCAGCCAGCCGAGCACCTGCGAGGTGAGCGCCAGCGTGATCAGCCACGCGGCTCCTGGCCACTTCGGCACGAGGTGCCCGTCACCGATGATCCAGCCCCCGAGCACGCACATCACGGTCGCTACCGCGGTCGCGTCGAACAACGGCCCGGCAGGCCGCCGCAGGTCAGAGCCGCCGTGACGGAGCATCAGCAGGAAGCCGACATACGCGACTCCCGCACCGAGCCCAAAGATCGCACCGCGCCCTGGGTCGCGGCCATACGCGCCCTGCTCGAGGACGCCGGAGATCAGCAGCACGCCGAACAGGGCGATCGGCAACGCCGCCAGCACCTGACGGCCGGGCCGCTCGGACAGCACCGCCCACGCGACCAGCGGCACCAGCACCACCTGCACGTTGGCGAGCACGGTCGCCAGTCCGGCGCCGACGTCGCCGATCGAGTGGTGCCAGAGGATTAGGTCAAACGCGAAGAACACGCCGGCGCCGAGCGCGACGCGGCGATCGCGCCACGTGCGGTGCCCGAAGCGCCGGTCTTCGCGCCACGCGAGCAATCCGAGCACCGGCAGCGCGTACGCGCACCGGAAGATCGCGGCGGTCGACGGCGAAGCGTGGCTGAGCCGGACGAGGATGCTCGAGAAGGCGATCGTGACTGCGCCGAGCACCGCGCAGATACGGACATTGCGCTCAGATGACAGCCACCGCTCCATCACCTGCAGATTACGGTGAGGGTGAGGGACTCAGACTTCGGTCGGCGCGCCGACCGCGTGAAAGCCGCCGTCGACGTGAATGATCTCGCCGCTGATCGCCCTCGCGTAGTCCGAGAGCAAAAAGCAGATCGTGCTCGCCACCGGCGACGGATCCTCGGTGTCCCAGCCCAGCGGCGCCTGCGCGCGCCATAGCTCGGCGAGCTGCTCGAAACCCGGTATCCCGCGCGCCGCCACCGTCCCGAGCGGTCCTGCCGACACGAGGTTGACCCTGATCCCCTGCGCACCGAGATCGCGTGCGAGGTAGCGCGAGACCGACTCCAGCGCGGCCTTCGCGACGCCCATCCAGTCGTAGATCGGCCAGGCGACGCTCGCGTCGAAGTCGAGCCCGACGATGCTCGCGCCGGAGGGCATCAACGGCGCCAGCGCCGCGCTCATCGCCTTCAACGAGAACGCGCTGGTCTGAAACGCCTGCGTCGCGCTCTCGGCCGGCGTCGTCAGAAACCGGCCGCCGAGCGCGTCCTCTGGAGCGAACGCGATCGCGTGCAAGACGCCGTCGAGTCGGTCCCAGCGCTCGCCGAGCGCTTCGGTAAGCGCCTCGTAGTCCTCGGGCTTGTTGACGTCGAGCTCGAGCACGTCGACCGGTTCGGGCAGCTTCTTGGCCGCGCGTTCGGTCATCCGCCGCACGCGACCGAAACTCGTCAGCACGACCGACGCCCCCTCCTTCTGGGCCTGCTCCGCTACGTGGAAGGCAATCGAATCCTTGGTAATGACGCCTGAGATCAGCAGCCGCTTACCGTCAAGGATCACGAACGCAGCCTCGCGAGCGCCCGCAGCGCCCACACCAGCCGCTTGCGCGTGTCCGCCGGCTCGACGATCTCGTCGACAAAGCCGGCCGCGGCCGCCGCGTCGGCGCGCAGGTGCTCGTCGGCGTACGCGGTCGCCAACCGGTCGCGCTCGGCTTCGGGGTCGGACGCGGCGAGCAGGTCGCGGCGGTTGACGATCCCGACGGCGGCGCGCGCGCTCATGATCCCCAGCTCGGCCTCTGGCCATGCCAGCACGAGGTCGGCGCCGAGGTCGCGAGAGTTCATCGTGATGTAGGCGCCGCCGTAGGACTTGCGCAGCACGACCGTGACCTTCGGCACGCGTGCTGCCGCAAACGCCCGCACGAGCGACGCTCCGTGGCGGATCACGCCGGCCTGTTCCTGGCGTGAGCCGGGCATGAACCCGGGCGTGTCGACGACCGCGATCAGCGGCAGTCCGAACGAGTTGCAGAAGTTGACGAACAGCGCGGCTTTCTCAGAGCCGACCGCGTCGAGCACGCCGCCGAGGTGATGGGGCTGGTTGGCGACGATCGCCACCGGGCGGCCATCCAACCGCGCGAGTGCCGTGACGACGTTGCGTCCCCAGCGCGGGTGCAGCTCGAGCATCGAGTCCGCGTCGATGATCCCGACAAGCGCGTCGCGGATGTCATATGAGCGGCGCTGCTCGGATGGCACGACGATGCCCGGATCGTCGAACTCCGGCGCGACCGACTCGTGCAGGGGCGGCATCTCACCGGCCGCGGACGGGAGGTAGCCGAGCAGCTCGCGCACGCGGGCGGCGGCGGCCGGGACGTCGTGCTCAACGAGGTGGCAGACGCCGTTTCGGTCGTGTACGCGCGGGCCGCCCAGCGACGCCGCGTCGATCTCCTCGCCGAGCGCTTCACGCACGACGCCGGGGCCGGTCAGGAACATCGCCGCGTCCTCGGTCATCAGGATCAGGTCGGTCAGCGCCGGCGAGTACGCGCCGCCACCGGCCGACGAGCCCGAGACAATCGAGATCTGCGGGACGACGCCGGTCAGTCCGACGGTGTGGCTGAAGATCCGTCCGTAGCCGCCGAGGGCTGCGGTCCCCTCCTGCATCCGCGCGCCGCCGGATTCGACGAACCCGACGACCGGGATCCGCGCGCGCTCTGCCGTCTGCAGAACGCGGACGATCGTGTCGGCGTGGCGCTCGCCGAGCGAGCCGCCGAGGTACGTGCCGTCCTGTGCGTAGCAGACGATCGGCCGGCCGTCGACCATCCCGGTCGCGCCGACGACCCCGTCGCCGTCGATCGCGCGATCGCCGAGCCGGGTCGAGATCACGCGCGAGCGCATCACCTGCACGCTGCCCGGGTCGCACAGCAGCTCGAGCCGTTGCAGCGGAGTCAGATGCGCAGCGTGCTCACGAACGAGGGTCGCGGTCATTCCGACGCTCCTTGCAGAACCAGGGCCACGTTATGGCCACCGAAAGCAAATGAATTCGAGATCGCCACCGGAGGACCTCCGTTGGCGGCAAGCAACGGCCGCGCTTCGCCGGGGACATAGTCGAGGTCGAGATCGGGATCCGGCACCTCGTAGCCGAGCGTCGGCGGGATCACGCGCGTCTGAAGCGTCTCGAGCGTCGCGACCGCCTCAACCGCCCCGGCCGCGCCGAGCAGGTGACCGATCGAGGACTTCGTCGAGGACACCGGAATCTGCCGGGCTCGCCGCTCTCCGAGCGCCCGCTTCAGGGCGACCGTCTCGGCGGCATCGTTGAGCTCGGTCGAAGTGCCATGCGCGTTGACGTAGGCGACGTCGGCGGGGGTCACGCCGGCGTCCGCCAGCGCGATCTCGATCGCGCGCGCCGCGGGTCCTCCGTCAGGCTCGGGCGCGGTCAGGTGAAACGCGTCGGCAGTGGCGCCGTAGCCGATCACCTCACCGAGGACTTTGGCGCCGCGCTCGCGCGCGGCCTCCTCGTCCTCGAGCACGAGCACGCCGGCGCCCTCGCCCATCACGAACCCGTCGCGCCGCGCGTCGAACGGGCGCGAGATGCCGGTCGGCGACAGTGCCTGCATCGAGTTGAAGCACGCAAACCCGAACGCCGTCAGCGCCGCCTCGGCACCGCCCGCGACGACCGCGTCGGCGTCGCCGTATTGGATCATCCGCAGCGCCGCCCCGATCGCG
>DASXDD010000228.1:0-10376 GCA_036490775.1 Solirubrobacteraceae bacterium
CACCCGCGACCGCCTCCGCCAGCACCGCGTCCGGGGTCGCCCGCGTCAGCATCTCGTCGTCGCGGCGCGGCGACCCGTGGCAAAACAGCGTGCCGTCGAGCGTCATCGCGATCGGCCACGACGCCAGCCGATCGCGCCAGCGCCGATCGAGCTGGCCCGCGCTCCAGGCCGCCGCACGCCCCGGCGGGTCGTCTGACGCCGGCTCGCCGTCGTACACGGCGAGCGCCTCGCGCTCGCCGTTGCCACGGACCCAGTGCACCGGCTCGGGCCGCGAGTCCAGCAGCTCGAGCGACTCACGCACGAGCGCGCCGCCGGCGATGTCGCCGCCGACGACGATCGCGTCGATCGGCTCGCGGTCGATCTCGGCGAGTACCGCGCGCAGCGCCGGCAGGTTCCCGTGTATGTCGGCCAGGACTGCGATCCTCACATCCACACCCTATTGCGACCGATGACCGACGCAACCGTCAGACCCGCCCAGTCTCAGGACGTCCCTCGGGTGATCCCGATGTACGAGTGGCTGTTTGCGCCGCCGGGTGCGCGCCCGGCCCGGTGGGATCCCGAGCGAGCCGAGGCGGCGATTGGCCATGCGGTGGACTCGGAGGCTTCGGTTGTGCTGATCGCCGAGCTCGACGGCGAGCTCGTCGGCCTCTGCACGGCGTACGACGACATCGAGTCGGCGCGGTTCGGCCGTCGCGTGTGGGTCGAGGACCTGGCGGTCGATCCCGGGCGTCGCTCGCTGGGAATCGGCAAGCGACTGCTCGACGAGGCCAAGGCGTGGGCGCGTGCCCGCGGCGCGACTCACCTCGAGCTTGATTCCTCCGTAGTTCGCGCCGACGCGCACCGCTTCTACGAGCGCGAGCAGCCGAATACGCAATCGCTGTGCTTCGGCTGGGAGCTTTAGCGCCGGGTCAGGCCTGCTGCGCGGTCATCAACGGCCCGCGCGTGATCTCACTGAGTCGCTCGTCGACGTCGAAGTAGCGCGCCTGGATGTCGCTCACGCCCGGCAGCCTGCCGAGCGACCCGGGCAGCATCTCGTCGCCCCACTTTCGCGCGTGCTCCTCGGTGTCGAACAGGTAGATCCCGCCGGCGACCGACTGCGCGTCGTCATAGATCCAGATCTTCCACTGCAGTCCTGGCAAGCCGGAGATCCGCTCCGCGGCTCCGAGCAGATGCTCGGCCTGTTGCGGATCGTTCTGGCCGAGCTCACGACGGTAGTTGACTTGCAATAGCTTCATGGAGCAACTCTATGCGCCTGACGCCTCGAGCGGCAATTGACGGCCGACGTATGCTGTCGGCGGGATGCGAATCGGGCGCACGACGCAGACCACAGCCGCTGCATTGGTGGCGCTAGGCGACCGCGCTCGGTGCCTATGCGACGGCGCGGTGCGCCGCGGTCCCGTCGACCGCGCACATCAACCCGTCGAGCGCGCGGCTCGCGAGCTCGGCGTCGCCGCTGATCGACAGACCGTTGCGGTCGCGGTCCGGGGAGAACGCGCCGATCCAGGCGGCCCGGTCGCCAGTGACTCGGGCGTCGGCGCGCTCGGCCGAACGTTCTTCGATCGAGACTGTGCCGTCGGTGTTGGTCAGCGTGTAAGCCGGCGAGCTCCCGCCCTGCCCGTCGCCGGTGACGACGAACTCGACGGTCCCGCCCTTGGCGCCTGCCGGCTCAAGCAGGCCGGGGGCGAGCCGGAAGATCGCGCCGAGGTCGATCGACTCGCTGCCGCGCGGCGCGCTCCACGCCCACTCGTAGCCCCAGCGGGCGAGCTCGCCGAGCACCGGCATCAGCTCGCGGGCGCGAGCGGTCAACTCGTAGTCGACGCGCGGCGGAACCTCCCGGTAGCGCTGGCGCGTGAGCATCCCGTCGGCGACCATCCGGTTCAGTCGCGAGCGCAGCTGCTCGGTCGAGATCCCAGGCAGCACGCGTTGAAGTTCGACGAACCGGCGCGGGCCTGCAGCCAGGTCGCGCACGATCAACAGCGTCCACTTGTCGCCAACCAGATCCAGCGCTCGCGCATCGGGCGACCACTGGTCATAGGGATGACGTTTACGAGGCGGTACGTGAGACATCCCACCACCTTGGAACGAGGTACTCCTGCCGACAGGCGAGTCTAAAGCAATATCGGACGGGTAGCCCCGTCAAGGCACAATCGCCTGCAACGCCAGTTTTGGCGCTCACGACCGTTTCTATAGGAAATGGGCGACGTGATCATGTTGTTGGAGCGACTCGCGGACCGGCCGCACGCGGCCGGATCGACGCGTTCGGCGTTCTTCTTCGACCTCTCCTGCCCGTTCTCGTACCTGACAGCCGAACGCGTCGAGCGTGCGCTCGGCGACGTCGACTGGGTCCCGTCGACGTTCGGTCATGAGCCGGGCGAGATCTGCCCCGACGCGATCCGCCGCGCCGAGCGCCAGGCGTGCGAGCTCCAGCTGCCGTTGGTGTGGCCCGAGCGCTTCCCGGCGGCCGTGCCGAGCGCACTGCGTGCGGCGGCATACGCGGCCGAGGTCGGCAGCGGTGCGCGGTTCGCGCTGGCCGCCAGCAGGCTCGCGTTCTGCGGCGGCTATGACCTCGAGGACCGCGAGATTCTGGCCGACGCGGCAGGCGCCGCCGGACTGTCGGTCGACGAATGCCTTGCCGCGGCCGCCGATCCCGGTCGCGACGTGCGACTCGAGGCGACCGCTCGCAACCTGCGCGCCAGCGGCGTCTTGCGGTTGCCCGCGATCCGCATCGGCCGGCGCTGGCTCTGGGGAGAGCAGATGCTCTCGCAGGCGCGGCCGCTGCTGCGCAACGCCGCCAGCTGAGCCGTCACACTCCTGCACATGAGAGATCCGGTCGACCGCGCCGTGCGGGCGATCGCCCGCCGCTACCCGTTCGGGCTGCTATGGGCGCAGTTCCTGGTGACGCATGTCGTGATCCTCGGCGGCATGGGCATCCTGCGGCTTTATCAGGACATGACTACTGCCCAGTTCTGGCTGCTCGTCGCGATCTCCCAGGGACTTGTCGCGATCGACAACCTGATCTCGGGCAAGCTCACCTACAAGCTGCTGCGTCCCGTCCGTGCGTGGGAAGCGGGCCGGCGCGATGAGCGCTCGACGATCGCCGCATGGCGCGCGCTGGTTGCGCTGCCGCTCGACCTGCTGCGCCGGCTACGCAGCCTGCCGCTGCTGTTTCTCTACTTCCCGTTCATCGCGTTCACGACCTGGCTGCTGCATCTGCCGTGGTACTCGTTCCTGGTGCTGTCGATGGTCGGGTCGGCGGTGCTCGCCTACGGGCTGATCTTCCGCTACTTCGCGATGGAGATCGCCGTGCGCCCGGTGCTCGAACGGATCGCCGAGAAGCTGCCGTCGGACTCCACGCTCGACGCGCCGGCGCTGCCGCTGCGCCTGCGGCTGCTTGTCGCGGGACCGGTGATCAATGTGATCACCGGCGTCGTCGTCGCGGGGCTCGCGACCCACGGTCACCACGAGCGGCTGTCCGATCTCGGGATCGCGTGGCTGATCGCGGTCGGCGTGTCGTTCACGATCTCGCTCGAGCTCGTGGTGCTAACGGTGCGTGCGTTGGGCAGCTCGCTGCGCGATCTTCAGCGCGCGACCGAGCGCGTTCAGGCCGGCGACTACAACGCGCGCGTGCCGGTCGTCTCGACCGACGAGACCGGCAGGCTTGCCGAATCCTTCAACGCGATGGTCGACGGGCTCGAGGAGCGCGAGCGCTTGCGCGAAGCGTTCGGCGCCTACGTCGACCCGAGCGTCGCTGAGCGGGTGCTGCGCGAAGGCTCGGATTTGACCGGTGAGGATGTCGAGGTCAGCGTCCTGTTCCTCGACATCCGCGAGTTCACCCGGTTTGCGGAGGAGTCGGCACCGCACGAGGTGGTGTCGCTGCTCAACGGCTTCTGGGACCTGGTCGTCCCGGTGCTGCTCGACCACGGCGGTCAGGCGAACAAGTTCATCGGCGATGGCGTGCTCGCCGTATTCGGCGCACCAGAGCGGCTTTCCGACCACGCCGCAAGCGCCGTCGCGGCGGCGATCGAGATCGCCGAGCTCGTCACCGAGCACTACGAGGGCAGGATCACGGTCGGGGTCGGCGTCAACTCCGGCCGCGTCGTCGCGGGCACGGTCGGCGGCGGTGGACGCGTTGAATTCACGGTAATTGGGGACACTGTGAATACGGCTGCGCGAGTGGAGGCCGCCACCCGTACGACAGGGGATGACGTACTGATCACCGAATCAACACGTGAGCTGCTGCCCGAAGGCCAGTTCGAGTTCGAGGAACGACCGCCGGTACCGTTGAAAGGCAAGCGAACGAAGGTGCGTCTATGGGCGCCACGGATGCTGAGCGCCGCGCGCGAATCGCGCGCCGCCAAGCCGTCCGCCATCGCAGACTGACCCCGACAGCGGTCGTCGCAGGCGTGCGCCGCTTCTGGCGGGTCGCCTGGGACGAGAACGTCACCGGGATGTCGGCGATGCTGGCTTACAACATGCTGCTCGGGATCATTCCGGTGGCGCTACTCGGACTGTTCGTCGCCGGCCAGGTGCTGTCGAGCACGGCCGTGCAGCTGAGCGTGCTCAACGACCTGCGCGAGATGTTCCCGGGTACCGCCGAGCACACGCTGAACTCGCTGCTGTCGCAGATCCGCAGCTCGACGACCAGCACCGGCGTGCTCGCGCTGATCGCGGCGCTGTGGCTGGGGTCGTCGTTCTGGGGATCGCTCGACACGGCGTTCGCGCGGATCTACGGCTGCCGTGCGCGGCCATGGCTCGAGCAGAAGCGCTTCGGCCTGGCGATGGTCGGCGTCGTACTCGTGTTCATGATTGCGACCGTCGCGGTGCCGACCGCCCAGAGCATCCTCAACGCGGGCGCCGACCGGCTTCCGTTCGACCTCGCGCGCGTCGCCGATCCGGTCTACCTGATCTCGCTGGGGATCAGCGTCGTGCTGCTGTTCGCCTGCCTGTCGGTGATCTACCACCGCGTCCCGAACCGAAGGATCCCGTGGCGTGCGGTGTGGCCCGGAGCGTTTGGCGCCACGATCGCGATCGGCGTCGTCGACCTGCTGTTTCCGGCGTACCTGACGAGCATCTCGACGATCGCCCGGTTTGGCACGACGATCGTGTTCATCCTGATCATGCTGGCGTGGTTCTACCTACTGGCGATCATCATCCTCGGCGGCGCGATCGTCAACGCGCTCGTGCTCAGTCCAGACGACGAACCCTGTTAGCTTCCCGCGCGTGGCGACCGACGCCGGATCGACGACTCAGCTTCACGGCGGCCGGTTGATCGCCCAGCGGCTTCGGGCACACGGCGTCACAAAGCTGTTCACGCTCTCGGGCGGCCACCTGTTCTCGATCTACGACGGCTGCCGCGCCGAGGGGATCGAGCTGATCGACGTTCGCCATGAGCAGTCGGCGGCGTTCGCCGCCGAGGGGTGGGCGAAGGTCACGCGAGAGATCGGAGTGTGCGCGCTGACCGCCGGCCCTGGCGTGACCAACGGGATGAGCGCGATCGCCTCGGCCGGGCAGAACCATTCGCCGCTGCTCGTGCTCGGCGGCCGTGCGCCGCAGTTTCGCTGGGGTCAGGGCTCGCTGCAGGAGATCGACCATGTTCCGTTCGTGCGGCCGCTCGCCAAGCTCGCCGCGACGGCGCTCGAGACCGCGGAGATCCCGGGGCTCGTCGACGAGGCGATGCGCGTCGCATTGACTCCCCACTCGGGCCCGACGTTCCTCGACTTCCCACTCGACCAGGTGTTCACCGAGGCCCCCGAGCCCGAGCCGCCGGCGGCGCTGCCTGAGCCGTGGCGCGGCGCCGGCGCCGACTCGAGCGCGATTGACCGGGCTGCCGCGCTGCTGCGCGAGGCCGAGCATCCCGCGATCATGGCCGGGACCGGGCTGTATTGGGGTCGCGGTGAGGAGGCGCTGCGGGCGCTCGCCGAGGAGCTGCGGATCCCTGTGTTCCTGAACGGGCTCGCCCGCGGCTGCGTGCCCGCAGACCATCGGCTGTTCTTCTCTCGCGCACGCAGCACCGCGCTTGGCGGCGCCGACGTCGCGCTCGTGATCGGCGTACCGCTGGACTTCAGGCTCGGCTTCGGCGCGTCGTTCTCGCCCGACGCCGAGATCATCGCGATCGACACCGCCGAGGCCGAGCGCGCGCACCCGCGTCCACTCGCCGCCGAGCTGATCGGAGCGCTGCCCGCGACGCTCGAGGCGTTGCGAACGGCGGCGGCCGGCGGCGGTTCGTCGGCCGAGCGCGAGCGCTGGATCGAGTCGCTGCGTGCCACAGAGGACGAGAAGCGAGCAGCCGAGACGGCCGAGCTCACCGACTCCCGTGCACCGCTGCACCCGATGCGCGTGTACGGCGAGCTCGCCAAAGTGCTCGACCGCGACGCGATCGTCGTCGGCGACGGGGGGGACTTCGTCTCTTACGCCGGCCGCGTGGTCGACTCCTACAACCCCGGCTGCTGGCTCGATCCCGGGCCATTCGGCTGCCTCGGTTCGGGCCCTGGCTATGCGATGGCGGCCAAGCTCGCGCGGCCGGACCGCCAGGTCGTGCTGTTGCTCGGCGACGGCGCCTTTGGCTTCGCCGGGATGGAGTTCGACACGCTCGCGCGCCACGGGATCCCGGTCGTCGCGGTGATGGGCAACAACGGCATCTGGGCGCTCGAGAAGCACCCGATGGAGTTCCTCTACGGCTACTCGGTCGCCGCCGACCTGCGCCCGAACACGCGCTACGACGAGGTCGTACAGGCGCTCGGCTGTCACGGCGAGCTGGTCAGCGAGCCGGGGGAGCTGCGACCCGCTTTGGAGCGGGCGTTTGAGTCGGGCAAGCCGGCGCTCGTGAACGTGCTGACGGACCCGTCGGTGGCGTACCCGCGACGCTCGAATCTCGCGTAAGCCGGCGACCCGCGGCTTAAACGAAAACCGCCCGCTTACTCAGCGGGCGGCTTCCGATCCAGGTTTGGCCCAATCGGGACGGGCAGGGGTACGTGCCAGAAAGGGCCTGTTAGATTGGCTCGGACGGCGGGAGGCGCCGATGTCTGCGGCTTCGCCCGAGCCTATGTTGGATGCTAGGCGAACCTAGCCCCGCAGCAATCATCCAGGGTGCTCAGAGGCGCAGCAATCGAACATTCGTCCAGTTTGGAGAGTGGCCCCCTGGACGGATAGGCCATCGGTCGAAGATCCGCACCAAAAGTAGGTAAATCAGACCCGAATATACTCAAAACGTGGGTCAGTTCTTCGCCTTTCCGAACCCTGTGAACGAGAAGGCCGCACGCGTCGTAGCCGGCGTTGTGCTGGTCGTTTCGGTCGTGATTCTGGCCACCGGGGCGTACTGGCTGCTCGTCCCACTCGCCTACGGGTTCTGGGCGCGCGTGCTGACCGGGCCGACACTCAGTCCGCTCGGTTGGACCGCCCAGAACGTCGTCGCCCCGCGGCTCGGAGCCCGCAAGCCGGTGCCCGGGCCGCCCAAGCGTTTCGCTCAGGGGATGGGCGCCGCGTTCTCGACGGCGGCACTCGTGCTGGCGCTGGTGGCCGGCGATCACACGGCGGCCGACGTCGTGCTCGGACTGCTCGTCGTCGCTGCCGGGCTTGAGTCGATCTTCGGCTATTGCCTCGGCTGCAAAGTGTTCGCGCTGCTGATGCGCGTCGGGCTCGTGCCCGAGTCGGTGTGCGCCGAGTGCGCCGACATCAGCGGCCGCTTGTCGGCCGCACGCTGAATCCGCTGGCGCCGCGCTCGCGGCGATGGACGCGAGACGAAACGGGGCGGGCTGGGCGTGAGCCCAGCCCGCCCCATTAATCCGTTAGCCGATCGTGTAGCTGTACGGGATCGCGACAACTTCGCCGCCGATGCCCAGCCTTCCGCTGAACACGTCGACGAACAGCGTCCCGTTCACGACCTTCCCCTTCTTCCCGGAGGGGGTGATCGTCAGCGTCATCGTCCCGCGCTGTCCTGGCGCGAGCGTCAGCGGCGTGAAGTCCGCTGCGTTCGGATCGACGGTCTGCTGCCAGATGTCGCCAGTCGACGAGCTCGTGTTCGTGTCGAACCCGAGCGTGTTGGCGATCATCGCTGCGCTGACCTTGCCCGCCGGAACCGGCGCGCTGAACGGGCCACCGGCCGGAGTCGGACCGATGAACCAGATGCCAGGCGATGCCTCGTTGGTCTTGAACGTGCCCGAGGCACTGTTGCCCGAGCTCACCGCTTCGATGTCCGGGTCTCCGAACCCGAAGTCAAACGTCACCGGCTCGGTCGCCTGCGCGACCGCGTCGACTTCGTTGGTCTCCGTCGGCATCAGGTACTCCGGCGGCGCCGTTCCCCCTGGGAGCGGGAACTTCAGGTTCGAGTCCGGAGTCAGCGACAGCAGCGAGAACGCGATGCGCTTCTTCGTCCGTGGGTCGAGGAAGAAGTCATCGGTCCCGACTCCGTTGTTGGTGACCGTGACCCTTACCTTTGAGGGCTTACCGGCCGGGAGCGTCGTGCTACTGCTCGGCAGCCCACTCGTGGCGACCGACGGAGCGGCGAAGCTGACCTTGCCCTGGTAGGGCGCGGACAGCACCTGGCCGCCGACCGGGTTGATGATGTCGACGACAAATCGCCACAACCCCGCCTGGGGCGTGGGCGCGTACGCCTGGAGCCCATTGGTGTTGGTTGAGTTGTGGACGTTGTCGTCGGCGCTGACCGTCTGGCCGTTAGGCCCGATCAGCGACCCGAACACCTCGGTCCCGGGACTGTTGGTGAACGACAGGCCCACGCTGATCGCGGGCTTGCCGGCCGGTACCTGGATGTCGTAGGTGTCGATCTGCCCCGGCTGGAAGAAGCCGTTACGACCGTTGCCTCCGATCAGGTTCCCGGAGAACGTCCCGCCGGCGTTGTTGAGCTTCACCAGCGAGCGCAGTGAGACCGGGACAACCGCCGATGCGCCGTTGCCGGCGATCACGAGGTCCTGGCTGCTGTCGCCCGCCGAACTCGGCATCGTGACGTTCAGCTGGAACGACTTGGTCTGGCCCGGCGCCAGCGTCTGCGACGACGGCAACACCGAGTCGACGCCACCGAAGTCCTGCGTGGTGAACTGCCAGTTGACGGTGCCCGGGTTCGTCAGGGTGCCGTCGCGCAGGAAGATCAGCGCGGTCCACTTGCCGCCCACCGGATGGGCGACGTCGACCTCGCCGTGGTTTCCGTCACCTTGCGGCCTGGTGTACGCCGCAAAGTTGCCGTTCGGATCGATCAGCGTCATCCCGACCCGGGAGGTTCCCCCGGTCCAGGAGTCAAATGCCAGCAGCCTGTCGGCCCCACTCGGGATCGTGAACGTGACCATCCGGGAGCGTGGCGTGTTGCCGAACTGGTCGACGAACGTCGGGCTGCCGGTGTTCAGATTGACCGAGCCGGTCTGGTTGCTGACCTGTGTCGTGATCGCGCGCGCGCCTGCGTGCACGATCTGGGTCTGCGTGCTGAGGTTGGTGACCTTCACCGACTTGGTGACGGCCGTTCCGGCGGTGCTCGAGATGTCGAGCTGATTCGTCCCGATGAGCAGGTGGTTGCCGTTCGTGGCGGACGGCGCGTTGCCGTCGGCCTCGGCGGCCTGCACGGCGCCGAGCGTGTTCATCTCTCCGGCGCCTTCCTCGGAGCTCGGCTCGCCGAGGTCCTTGGAGGTGCTCGTGAGCAACTGGCGCACGAGCGCAGGCGACGGTGAGCTACCACGGTGGGTGTTGCGGTAGGCCTGGATCACCAGGGCCGCTCCACCTGCGATGAACGGCGCCGACTCACTCGTGCCGCCGAAGCTCTGGAGGTTCGTCCGCTGGCCGGCGAAGTTCGTGCACTCCTCGAACTCCGGGTTGGTGCTGCACAGCGCCCAGTTGGCCTCGCCGGGCGCCACCAGGTCGACCACACGGCCGCCCTGCGTGAAGCCCGCCGACTCGATCGACGAGATGTTGTCGCTGAGCCAACCCTTGGCGAACTGGAACCCGTACTGGGTTCCCTGTGCGTAGTTGCGGAACGTCGTGCTCGCCCCGGCCGAGATCACGGACGGGTCGCTCGACGCTGAGCTCGGGCTCGCCTCGACACCGGAGTCGCCGGAGCTCTCGACGACGACGGCGCCCGCGGCGACCGCCTGCGAGTTGAACTGGCGGGTCAGGTCCTGCGTGCTGTCCGGGATCGGATAGCCGCCGAAGGACTCGCTGAACACGTCGGGGTGATCCTGGGTCAGGGCGTAGTCAAGACCCTGGAGGATCGTCGAGTTAAACGCGCTGTTGGAGTTGCCGAATACCTTCATCACGTCGAGCGTGGCGCCCGGCGCGATCCCGCGAACCTTGATGTTGCAGCCCGCAGGCAGCGGGTGCGCGGGGTTCATGAACTGCGAGATGTCGTAGGTCTGGGTGCCCTGAGCCGCGACCGAGCT
>DASXDD010000229.1:0-35267 GCA_036490775.1 Solirubrobacteraceae bacterium
ACCCATCCGGTCCTGGTGGGCGGCGGCACGCCGTTCTTCACGGCCCTGGACAACTGGGTCAACCTGAGCCTGGTGGAGACCCGGACGTTTCCCGACGGCGTGGTGCTGACCAGGTACGAGACCAGGCGCTGAGTGCCCGACCTCGGATCAGCGTGGGCTTCGGGCCACCCAAGGATCTCGTGCGCTGTGTTCCGAGGGGATCGCGACGTCCCTGCCGGATCCTGTTCTTCACCGCGGACGATACGTCCGGATAGGGATCCGCTTTACGGCATTCCGCGCCCCGCTCTCTCATGAATGCGGGGCGTCCTAAGGCGGTGCCGACGAGGTGCTCGCTTGGCGACGACCCACGGAAGCGCCACTTCGCCGGACGCGTTGAGCTGCCGGTCGGATGCAAGTCGAGCGCATGGGTGGAGCGCCGAGCCTGAACAACCGGTTCGGACAGATCTAGGCCATAGAAAAACCCCGCCTGAGCGGGGCTTTCGTGAGAGCGGCTGAAGGGACTCGAACCCTCGACCTTCTGCATGGCAAGCAGACGCTCTAGCCAACTGAGCTACAGCCGCGCGGGTCGCCAGTATAGCCCCGCGGGCACGGCGCCGTTCGACGCAGGCGGTTCCGGCATTCGGGCCTCGCCTGGCCCGCCGAGGGCGCGAACTGCCTGCATAACTGAGCAAACCAGGCAGATCCGTGGCAGGCGCGCAGACTTATACACGGCTGCGCGGCATATGTTCGTGTGTCGCAGCCACTGGGGGTTTGAGGCCGCCGACGTCCGCGGGCCGGTGAACATCTGGCACGGGCGGGTAGACCGCCTGATCCCGCTGGCGCACGCGCTCGCGCTGGCAGCCGAGATCCCAGGGGTCGCGACCCACATCGACCCCACGGGCGGTCACTTCTTCTACAGCCGCAGGCTGCTCGAGATCCTCGCGCCGCTCGTGCCCGCGCACGGCGCCGGCTCGGAGCGTCGGCTGGCTCGCGCTGCGTGAGCCCACTCGGCAGCAGCGCCGAGGCGCACCGCCGAGATGGCCGCGCCGGCGGCGAACAGCAGCCCCTCGACCCAGGGGCCTAGCCCGGGCGAACGATCCCAGAGCACGCCGGTCAGCCTGAGGTTGTGCGCGAGTCCGTAGGACGCGTCGGATGCAAGCAGCAGCACGAGCAGCACCGGAGCGAGCGCCGCCAGCCCGCGTCGCACGGGGTGGCCGCGCCGCAGCGCGTAGCCAAACACGGCGCCTGCTGCGAGGAACGCGATCGCGATCGGGGACGAGCGACTGTCCGTCCTTGTGGGCGAGCGCAAGCAGCGGCAGTGCGTCGCTGATCCGCGGGCCGACCGGCCCGACGCCGCGCAGGCCGTGGCTTGGTGACGTAGTCGTCGCCGCCGGTCGTCAGGCCTCGAACCTTGTCGGCCGTGGCGTCGCGTGCGCTGAGGAACAGAATCGGGACGTCTGCGCGCTCGTTGGTCAGGCGCTTGGCGACCTCAAACCCATCCATGTCGGGCAGCATCACGTCGAGCACGAGCACGTGCGGGCGCCATTCGCGAACCCGCGCGAGCGCGCCGGCGCCACTATCGGCGGCATCCACGTCGAATCCGTTGTGGCGCAGCGCCATCGATACGACATCGACGATATTCGGTTCGTCGTCAACGACAAGCACGCGCAGGGGGTCCTGCTCGCCGACCATCGCGCTTGATTATCGGGCGCGAACCTGAGGAATTGCTGAGAAACGCTCCTCGCCGTCGGCAGCGGGTCCGCGCAGCGATCCGGCATGCGCGCGAATCGATGGGTCGCGTCTGACGCGCGCGAGGCTGGCGCCCGTGGTCACCGCCAGCACGACCGCGATCACCAGCAGCGATAGTCCGGTCGAGAGCTCGGGGATCGCATGGTGCTGCTCGTGCCCGAAGTGCAGCACGAGCTTTGAGCCGATGAACAGCAGGATCACCGACAGGCCGGTCGACAGGTAGACGAGCCGGTCGAGCAGCCCCGAGACCAGGAAGAACAGCGCCCGCAGCCCGAGCAGCGCGAACACGTTCGCGGCGAGCACGATCCAACCGTTGCTGGTGACGCCGTACACGGCCGGGATCGAGTCCAGCGCGAACAGCACGTCGGTCGTTCCGATCGCGATCAACGCCAGCAGCGTCGGACTGAGCGACGACCGGCGGCGCGCGAACGCGATCAGCGCGTTATCGCCGACCGAAGGATCCTGGTCGCGGTGTCGAAACAGCTGTACGGCCGTCGCGATCAGTCCGAGCCCGAACACCAGGAACATGAACGAGAACGTCGACAGCAGCGCCGCGCCGAGCCCGATGAACGCGGCTCGCAGGACCAGCGCGAGCGCGATCCCGAACGTCAGCACGCGAGGCTGCTGCTCGGCTGGCACGGCGAACGTGCTCATCACGATCACGAACACGAACAGGTTGTCGACGGAAAGGCTCTTCTCGACCACGTAGCCCGCGAAGAACTGAGCGCCGAGGTCCCAGCTGGCGGCCAGCCCGAGCGCGACGCCGAAGATCAGCGCCGCGACGATGTAGATCAGCGACCAGGCGGCCGCGCGCCGGATCGACATTTGCTGAGCGCCCCTACGGCTCGACGAGGCCACGCCGGATCGCGTAGCGCGTGAGCTCGACGCGGTCGTGCATCTCGAGTTTCTCGAGGATGTTCGCGCGGTGGCGATCGACTGTCTTCTCGCTGATCGTCAGCGCGTCAGCGATCTGCTTGGTGCTGTAGCTCTCGGCGATCAGCTTGACGACCTCGACCTCTCGCGGGGTCAGCGGGTCCTCGCGCACGAGCTCGTCGTTGCGCGCGCCGCGCAAGAACCCGTCGATCAGTGGCGTCACCGCGCCCGGGTACAGATACTGCTCGCCACGCATCGCTGCCCGGCAGGCTTCGACGAGATCGCGGTCGGCGACCGTCTTGAGCACGTAGCCGGCGGCGCCGGCCTTCAGGGCTTCGTAGAGGTAGCGCTCGTTCTGGTGCATCGACAGCATCAGGATCCGCAGCTCCGGGCGGCGACGATGTAGTTCGCGGGCGGCTTGCAGGCCGGTCAACCGCGGCATCGAGATGTCGAGGATCGCGAGATCGATGTCAGGCTCGAGCGCCCGCTGCACGGCCTCGGCGCCGTCGCCGGTCTCGGCCAGCACCTCGAGGTCGGGCTCGCCGTCGAGCACGAGCCGCAGCCCGCGCCGCACGACCGCGTGGTCGTCGGCGAGCAGGATCCGGGTCTTCAGCGGCGTCATCGCGGCTCCTCGAGCGGCACGTCGAGTTGCACGCGGCAACCGCCGGCTTCCCGATCAGTGTCGATCGCGAGCGTCGCCCCGATCAGCGTCGCGCGCTCGCTCATCCCGCGGATCCCGGTTCCCGGCTCGTGGCCCGCGGGCAGGCCGCGCCCCTGGTCGACGACCGTGAGCCGCAGCGCCTCGTCGCCACACGTGAGCGAGAGGTCCGCGATCCCGACGCCCGAGTGCCGCGCCACATTGGTCAGCGCCTCCTGGGCGACGCGATAGACCACCAGCTCGGCCTCGGGCGACAGCTCGGGAAGATCGGGTGCGATCCGCTGGTTGACCTCGAGACCCGCGCGCTCGGAGAACCGCTCGCAGAGGACGGCCAGCGCGCTTTCGAGTCCGAGGTCGTCGAGTGCCTCGGGTCGCAGCTCGATCGCGATCCGTCGCAGGTCCTCGAGGCTGCCGCGCACCGCATCCTGGACCTCGCGAATGTCATGGGCCAGCTCCTCGGGGACCCGCCGCTCAACTCGCGCGAGCGCCAGCAGCACCGCCGTCAGCTCCTGGCCGATCTGGTCGTGCAGCTCCTGGGCGATCCGCAGGCGCTCCGCCTCCTGGCCGTCGAGCACGCGGCCGGTCGCCTCGCGGCGCTCGGCCTCGAGCCGGGCGAGCATGTCGTTGAAAGTCAGCGTCAGCTCGCCGGCCTCCGACGTCGGCGCGGCGGGCGGCATCCGCTGGCCGGGCTTGGCGAGGTCGACACGGCGCGCCAGCGCGGTCAGTGCCTCGAGCGGCCGCACCACGCGTCGTACGAGGAACACGTTGAGCAGCACGACGAGCACCAGCGCCACGACGATCACGATCCCCTCCTCGTCGGTGTGCAGCGACGAGACCCTGTTGGGGGACAGGACGGCGATCGTCACGAGCACCGCGACGACGAGCAGCAGCGCATTGACGCCGGCGACACGGTGAAGCAGCGGCACGTAGCGTCGCCGCTCCGTGCGCTGTGGCGATTCAGCGCTCATGGCCTTGGGATGAGTGAAGCAGCGCTCAGAAGGCGGAGCTGCGGCGCCGGCCGTTGTGCGGGCCACCGCGCCGCGCCGCGATCGACTCGTGTGGCAGCGCCTCGAGCTTGCGCAGCATCGCCCACAGCCGTGACTCGAGGCCCGCCGAGGAGATCCCGAGCATCGTCGAGATCTCGGCCGGCGGGATCCCGGCGAGGAGCATCCCGAAGATCGCCTGTTCCTCGGCGTCCAGCCGTCTGCGTAGCGCGGTCGCGAGCGCCGGCGGCACCGTCGGCAGCCGCACGCGGCCGTGCGCGACCGCGCGCACGGTGTCGCACAGCTCAGCGCCGATGCCGCCCTTGCTGACGAGCCCGTCGGCCTCGGCAACCACACTGGTCGCGGCCAGCGGACCGTCGCAATAGGCCGAGTAGATCACGACCCGCGGCGGGTGCGGGAGGCGCTTGAGCTTGCGGCTCAGCCAGAGGCCGTTGCGAGAGCCGAGCTGGTAGTCGACGACAGCGACGTCGAGAGGCTCGCGCTCGGCCAGCGACATCGCTGCGTCGGCCGAGTCGACGGCGTCGACGACGACGAAGTCCGGCTGATCGTCGAACAGCTCCCGCAGGCCCATGCGGACCGCGGGGTGGTCGTCGACGACGAGCACCCGCAGCGGGGAGGTGTCGGTCTCGGGGGTGGAGAGATCAATTGGGCTGTGTTCGTAAACGGCGGACATCGCTTCTGGCTCCTGTGTGTGATTACCACCCCAAGATCGCTGACCACCGGTCCGGTTGGTATGGGGGCGACTATGCATCTATTGCTCGCGGCCACGCCGCGGTGATGCAGGTCCGGGCGATCTGTTCGATGTGACGTTCGTCGGTGCCGCAGCAGCCGCCGAGGATCGTCAGCCCCGGGAACTTCGCCACCAGCGAGGCGTACTCGTTGCCGAGCGCCACTGGATCGCCGTCGTCGAGTTCGAGTGCCTCGTCGAGCTCGGCATGGCTGCGGCGCGATGCGTTGGCGCGGATCCCGCGCAGCCTGCCAAGCCACGAGCCGCCGGCCTCGAGCACGTGCTCGAAGTGCGTCGGGTGCGCGCAGTTGACCATGTAGTACGCGGGGCCCCGGTCGGTCGCGGCGTCGACCTCGTCGATCGCGTGGCCGAGCTCGGTGCCGGACGGGAGACGCCCATCGGTCTCGAGCGTGAACGAGATCACGACCGGGAGGTCGGCGTCCTGTGCCGCTGTGGTGATCCCGATCGCTTCCTCGACGTAGGTGATCGTCAGCGCCGAGACGAGGTCGGCCTGGGTCTCGGCGAACGACGCGATCTGGCGCGCGTGGTAACGCTCGGCATCCTCGGCGGTGAGTCTGTGCCGCGGCTCGTAGCCGTCGCCGCGCGGGCCGATGCAGCCGCTGATCACGTAGTCGCGCTCGCCGCGGCCGTCGCGATCGCGCAGGTCGGCGAGCATCGTGATCGCCTGCTTGTTCGCCGTATCGAGCTCGGGGCGGCTATAGCCGAGCTTCTCGGCCCAGTCGGTGTTCGCGCGCCACGTCGGCGACTCCGCGATGAAGCCGCTGCCGGACTCGTTGGCGATGGCCGCGTGGCGCTCGAAGTAGTGGCGCAGCCGCCGCCGACCGTCGGCAGTCTCGAGCAGGATGAACGCGGCGAACTCCGGCAGCTCGATCCCGTCGATGAAGATCAGCGTCGTCTCGAGCCCGCTGTCGGTGAGAAACGGCCGGTAGTCGAGCTGCGGCAGCAGCGATTGATCGTCGAACATCGATTCCTCCAGGCTGGCTCGTTCTCGATCGCTCAGATCGTGTCCGCCGGCGGGCTCGGGCTGAATGGGGTCGGCACCCCATGTTGGTCAGCGATCCGACGTCAAGGACGCGTGCAGGCGAGCCGATGGCCGTCTGATGCAATCGCTGTTTGAGCCGTGGAATCGATCGTGGAGACGAACCCTGGCTTTCGGGATCGCGGTCGCGGCGATCGGTGCGGTGATTGGCTTGCTGATCGATCAGGTGGTGCTGCCTTCCAGGGGAGCAGGCCTTGAATCGTCTTGGCCCGGCACGGGTAGCGCCGAGCCTGGCGTCATCACCGCCGAGCTGCACGACGCAAACAGCACCCAACACGGTCTCCGAGTGCTGTTCATCGGCAACAGTTTCACGGCCTACAACTCGATGCCGGAGATGGTCACGAAGCTTGCGGTGGGGAACACCGAGCGGCCGCGATCGCTGGTCGTTGAGGAGTACGCGCCGGGTGGCTCGACGCTGCTCGAGGCCGCGCACGATCCACAGTTGATTCGCCTTGTGAACGGCGCGCACTGGGACATGGTCGTGCTGCAGGAGCAGAGCCAACTACCTGAGCTGTCGTACTGGCTCAAGAACGAGACATTGCCGGTGGTTACGTGGCTCAACGTCCTGATTCAGCACAACGGTAGGCCCGGCGGTGCGATCCCGCTCGAGTTCGAGACCTGGGGCTACCAACACGGCGACCAGGCGAATTACGCGGGCGACAGCTACGAGGCGATGCAGCAACGACTGCACGACGGCTACGGCTATCTCGCCAATGTTCAGGGCTTGGGCTTCGTGCCGGTCGGTGATGCCTGGGCGTTGGCCCATCGCCGTCAGCCTTTGTTGCAGCTGTGGGGTGATGACGGAAGGCACGCGAGTCTGGCCGGCTCCTATCTCACGGCTGCGGTCTTCGATCAGGCATTGGCGAACTACGCCTCGGGGAACCGTCGCCCCCTCAACCCGGAAGGCAACCGCTACACGGCCGGGCTGCCCTCGGCCGAGGCCGCGTGGCTCCGGCACATCGCGGCGCTGAGCTGGCGCAACGCCCTCGCAGGGAGCGTGAAGAACAGCGTGACGCTCCCGCGCTTCCCGCCCGTGACTCAGCGAAGGACTGTGTCGCTGATCCGCGGGCGGTGAGCGCCGAGGAAGTAGATCCCGGCGAGGCCGGGGGTGTGGAACACGAGGTTGGGGTTGTCCTCGAGCGTGCTGTGCGTGATCGACATCGTGCCCGTGCGGTCGTCGCTGACGAAGAAGATCGCGCCGCCGCCCTCGTTGGCGTGGTTGCCCGTGAACAGGCAGCCGCCGATCGTGAGCGTCATCCGGTCGCCGTCGTTGTAGATCGCGCCGCCGCTGCCGCCGCCCGGGGTGCCGGAGCTTGCGGGGTTGGCGCCGTGGCCGATCGCGCGGTTGTCGAGGAAGCGGCTGTTGAGCACGGTCCACGAAACGCCGATGCTGCTCAGCGCGCTGCCGTTGCTGCAGACGTTCGCGCTGAAGCGGCTGCCGACGACGTAGACGGGCAGCCCGTGGGACTGCGACAGCGCCCGCACGGCGCCGCCGCCGATGTCGGGGCCGGCGCGCTCGCAGCGGTTGCCGGTGAACGTCGAGGCGACGATCCGCAACCTACCGCCGCGATCGAAGACCGCGCCGCCGCCGCCTCCATCGAAGTCCTCGCCGATCGAGTTGCCGTCGGCGAAGCTCATGTTCTGGATCACCAGCCTGGGCGTGGCCTGATCCTGGCAGTGCGACGTCGTCCACACCTGTGCCTTGTCGCACGTGTCCATGTAAAGAATCCGGCGGCGCCCCTGGCCGCTGAGCGTCACCAGTCCGCGGCCGTCGAGCACCACCTGCCGGCTGGTGTTCACGACCTTGGCCGTCGTGCTCATCTTGATCACGACCGGCTCGGGTCCGCACGAGAAGCGGATGATCCCGCCGGCGCGGACGGCGGCGACGACCGCCGCCGATGTGCAGCTCGCGGGTGTCCCGCGCCCGACAACGTGGTTGGGGTGAGCGGTGTCGACTGCCCGACCGCTGGCGGGCACGTGCACCGTGCGCATTCCGCGCGCGGCAGCCGTCGCCGGCAGCGCGGCGGCCGCGAGGATCACGAAGCATGCGGCTAGGCGTGACACGGTTGCATGTATGCCCGCCACCGCGACGCGTTACTCGCGGGCGTGAGCCTTATCGCGCGGCTGCTGCGCGCGCCGACGCCCGCGCCGGCGGCGCTTCGGAGCGCCGGCGCTCGCGCTGCCCGAGCCCGAGCGCGAGCAGGACCGCCGCGACGCAGCCGAGCGCACCGACCCACAGCGACGCGCGCGGTCCGACTACCTGGCCGACGACGCCGACCAGCGGTCCGCCGATTGCGGTCGAGCCCATGAACGCCATCACGTACAGCGCGACGACGCGCCCGCGCATCGACGGATCGGCGCGGATTTGCAACGTGCCGTTGGTGCTCGACGAGTAGACGACGCTTGCGGCGCCGGTGAATGCGAGGGCGATCGCTGCGGCCACGGGTCCCGGCGCGAGCGCCGCCGCTCCGAGCGCGACCCCCAACGCCGCCGCCGAGATCACGAGCGTGCGCACCCGCCCCGGCACCTTCCCTGCCAGCGTCACTCCGGACACGACGGCTCCGGCGCCCATCGCCGCGTACAAGAGGCCGAAGCCGGCAGCCCCGAGGTGGAACGTCGAGTGGGCCATCAGCGGGATCGTCACCTGGAACTCGTAGGCGAGCGTGCCGATGATCGCCATCATCAGCAGCGGGATCAGCAGGTCGCGGCGGCTCCTGACGTAGCTCAGCCCCGCGCGCACAGCGTGCGGGGTGCGGGCCGCGCGGACGTCAGGCCGGTACAGCTTCGCGGTGTCCATCGCCAGCAGGCCGATCAGCGGTCCCACGAACGAAGCCGCGTTGATCACGAAGCACTCGCCGACGCCGAACAGCGCGATGATCACGCCGCCTGCCGCCGGGCCGATCATGCGCGCCGCCGACACGACCGTGGAGTTGATCCCGATCGCCCGGGCGAGCGCCGGCCCCTCAACGAGCTCGGACACGAACGCCTGGCGCGTGGGCGTGTCGAACGCACGCGCGATCCCGAGACCGAACGCCAGTATCCAGACCATCCACAGCTCGACGGCGCCGGTCAGCGTCAGGATCCCGAGCGCGAGCGCGAGCAGCCCCTGCGCCGCCTGCGTGACGATCAACAGTCGGCGCTTGTCGACGGCGTCGGCGACCGAGCCCGTCCAGGCGCCGAGGACCAGGACGGGGACTGTCTGCAGGGCGACCGTCAGGCCGAGTGCGCTCCCGCTGGAGCTCAGTTCGAGCACCAGCCATGCCTGCGCGACGGTCTGCAGCCACGTCCCCGGAACCGAGATCAGCTGGCCGGAGAAGTACAGCCGGTAGTTGCGCGTGCGCAGCGGCGTCGGGGTGGGGGAGACCGTGAAACGCACGTCTATATATGGATAGCGGGTCCGGTGGCGGGACGCCGCGGGTGCGGGGTTCGGATGCGCCTAGAACCAGCGTGTGTTGGACAGCGGCCGCACGCCGTCGGGCGCTGCGATCGGTGCCAGGCGCTTGCGCTCGGGCCGCTCGGTCGGCGGCAGCGTGCTGAGCACGATCCCGGCGAGCACTGCCGCGGCGCCGAACAGCTGGCCGATCGCGGCGGTCTCGCCGAACGCCCACCATCCGACGGCGACACCGACGACCGGCTCGAGGTTCACGAACGCCCCGGCGAGCGCGGCCGGGACGCGAGCCTGGCCGAACGCGAACAGCGGGAACGGCAGGATCGTGCCGGCTACCGCCAGCGCGCCAAGCGCGAGCACCGGGCCGATTCCGGCGGGCGCGTGCGGCATGCCTCCGGTCAGCGCCGCGATCGGCAGTGCGATCAGCCCGCCGGCGGCGAACTGCACGGAGGTAACCGCCGTCGCATCGCGTCCGGCGAGCAGCCGTGGCTGGATCGCGATGAAGCCGGCCGAAAGCGTGGCCGAAGCGAGCACAAGCAGGTCGCCGGTCGCGGTCGCGCCGCTGCCGCCGTGCCCGGCGACCATCGCGATGCCGGCGAGCGCCAGACCGTAGCCCGTCCACGTGACCGCACTCGTCGACGCCTCGCCGATGCCCGCCGAGATCAACGCGACCAGTAGCGGGACGGCGCCGACTACGACCGCGGCGTGGCTCACGCTGGTGTGCTCGATGCCGACGTTCTGAAGGATGATCACGGCTCCGAAGCCGATCACGCCGGAGATCGCGATGCTGGGCTGCAGGGCATCACGCAGGCCACGCCGGCCAACGTAGGCGAGCACCGGCGCCGCGATCGCGAAGCGCACCACCGTCAGCCAGGCGGGGCTGAGCCAGCCGAGCGCCAGCTTCGACAGCGGCACGCTGAGGCCCCACAACACGCCGGCGGCGGTGAGGGCGTAGATCGCGGAACGGTGCTGAGACTTCATATGAGCCATGATCGACCGGAATCCGCGATTTGACAGGCAGGATTTGACAGATCGCGCTCAAAGCGATGGAATATTTTGTGAAATGGCATTTTCGCTTGATTCTGTTGATCTCCAGCTGCTTGATGAGCTACAGCTCGACGCCGACCGCCCGAACGTCGAGCTTGCGCGCCTGGTCGGGCTGTCACCGGCGGCGACGCTCAATCGCGTCCGCCGGCTGAAGGAGTCGGGGATCGTGCGCGGAGTGGTCGCGCGCCTGGATTCGGCCGCGGCCGGGTTTCCGCTGCAGGTCTACGTGGCGGTGTCGCTGCAGCGACATGGCGAGGGCGACCACCGGCGCTTCGCCGACGCGGTTCGCTCGATGCCAGAGGTGATCTCGGCCGACTGGGTCACGGGCGAGACCGACGCGATGCTGATGGTTGTCGCGCGCGAGGTAGCCGAGCTTCAGCGCGTGCTCGTGCGCCTGTCGACGCGCGGCGGCGCGGCGCGGGTGATGACGTTGCTGCGGTTGGAGGAGCTCAAGCCCTCGTCACCGCTGCCGCTCGAGGCGACGCGGTGAACGAGGGCGCGGTGAGCCGCCGATCAGGAGTGCGCGACGTGGTAGGCGACGCTGCACGGTGAGATGCCCTGCACTTGTGAGACGCCCCAGTCGATCTGACCGGCGCCGAGCTGTCCGGCGCCCGGGAAGGCGATCGACATCGTCGCGTCGACCTGCTTGTGGCCGCCGACCGTGAGGTGGATCGGCCGCGCCGCCAGGCCGCCCGAAGGGTTGCGTCCGGAGCCGACCGTCCACTGACGGTGCTTTCCGATGAACGTGACCTGAGTGATCTTGAACTTGCCGGCGACGGTGAAGTTCCCGCTGGCGCAGCCCGTCTGGTGCTTGGCCTTTCCGTGGACGTCCTTGACGGTCTTGCCGACCAGCGTGAACCCACCGGACACTAGGCCGGTGAGCGGCTGGAACTTCCACTTCCCTGCCGCGGGCCGCGGCGCCGACTTCGGCTGACCAGCCGCCGCATTCGCGGCGAATACCGCGAGACCGGTCGCACACACGGTCACGCACGCAATCGCGCTCGCGCGCGTCGCTGCTCGTTGAACGCCCACGTCCTGCTCCCTTCGCTCAAGTGCCCCGCAGCCCTACGCTCACCCCGCGCCCGGGTGTGGGCTGACGATATCCGACCTTGGTGGGCGTCTCCAACCCAGAGGCGACGACCGGAATCGAACCGGTGTGGACGGCTTTGCAGGCCGCTGCGTAGCCACTCCGCCACGTCGCCAGGAGATTTGAAGCCTAGCGACAGCCGGCCGATCGCCGGGTCACCGGACGTTCACTCCTGGCTCACAGGATCGCCACCGTCAGGAGCGGTCGGCGGCGTAGCGTTGCGGTCCGCTTACTGCGACCGAGGAGGGTCAGCGTGCGCTCAGCACGATCCCGTTGCCCGAGGGATCGCGGACGAAGGTGCCGCCATCGACGGCGCTCGTCTCGATGCCCGCAGCGCGGATCCGGCCGAGCACCGCAGCGAGCTCTTGGGCGTCGGGCAGCTCGACCTCGAAGTCGCGCAAGCCGACCGAGCCCGGCGCCGGCGCCGCGGAGCCGAGGCTGTGCCAGGTGTTCAGCCCGAGGTGGTGGTGGTAGCCGCCGGCCGACACGAACAGTGCGCCCGGATAGCCGCGGACCATTACGTCGAAGCCGAGCACGCCGCTGTAGAACGCTTCGGAATCGCCGATCTCGGCGACCTGTAGGTGGACGTGGCCGATCATCGTTCCCGCGGGCGCGACGGGCTGCGGGCCGCTCGCCGCGGAGAGCTCGCCGAGGACGTCCTTGAGGTCGAGTGGCAGCGTCGCCATCTCGAGCCGGCCATCCTCGTCGTGGCGCCACTGCTCGCGCGGCCGGTCGCGGTAGATCTCGATCCCGTTGCCGTCGGGGTCAGACAGATACAGGGCTTCTGAGACGAGGTGGTCAGACGCGCCGTCGAGCGGCCACCGAGCCTCGGCGAGCCGCGCGAGCGCGAGCGCGAGGTCCAGTCGGGTCGGCAGCAGGATCGCGAGGTGGTAAAGCCCGGTCGCGCGACGGTTCAGCCGCTGCGCGGCGCTGTCACCACACAGCACGACGAGCGGACGTCCGTCCTGCGCCGACAGCACGACCGTGCCGTCGTCGGCGTCCGACGCGCGCAGGCCGATCGCCTGCTCGTAGAACTGCCGCGACCGCGCGAGGTCTGAGACGGTCAGCGCGACCGGACCGAGTGCCGTGGCGGGGTGAATCGAGGTCGTGGTCGCTGAAGCGTTGGTCATGTCACCTGCTGGCAGTCGGTAGGAGGGTATTGGCGTGGTCGACGAAGTCGCTGATGAACGAGGCCAGCCGGTCGCGGATCTCGCCGTCGGTGAGCTCCCCTTCGGCGTCGAACTGGTTGGCTGCCTTGGGGATCGGGAGCTCGACGTCGAGTACGCGGGCGCCCGCGAGGCCGAGCGCCTTGCGCAGGTGGTCCTGCGCCCAGATCGCGCCGTAGTCGGTCACGCTCGCGCCGATCACCGCCACCGGCTTGCCCCAGAGCGCCGACGCCTGGCCGTGCGGACGCGACCCCCAGTCCACGGCCTGCTTGAGCTGGCCCGGGAGCGTGCCGTTGTATTCGGGGGTGGAGAACAGGACGGCGTCCGCCGCCCCGATCTCCTCTCGCAGCTGCTCCACCTCGGCGGGTGCGTCGTCGGTGTCGTGGTCCTCGTTGTACGGCGGAAGCCGGTCGAGCCCCTCGAACAGCTCAACCTCGACGCCCTCGGGAGCCAGGCCGGCGGCAGCCCGCAGCAGCGCTGTGTTGTGGGAAGCGCGGCGCAGGCTTCCCGAGATCGCGAGGATCCGCATCGTTACGCCTTCACCGCCGAGACGCTGACGAGCAGCTTGACCTCGTTGGAGACCAGCAGACCGCCGTTGGGCAGCGTCTGGTTCCACTTGAGGTCGAAGTCACGCCGGTCGATCACGGTCTCGAGCTCGAGGCCAACGCGCTCGTTGCCCCACGGGTCCTCGCCGCCCTCGGCGACCTCGCCGGTCAGCTCGATCGGCTTCGTGATGCCCTTGATCGTGATCTCGCCGTTGAGCTGGATCTTGCCGTTGGCGATCGCATCGCCGGCGGTCGAGTGGAAGCTGATCTGGGGCTGGTTCTCCGCGTCGAAGAAATCGGGGGCGGTCAGGTGCGTGTCGCGGTTCTCGTCACCGGTGTCGATGCTCTTGACCTCAACGGTGCCCGAGAGCGTCGGCGCGTCGCCGGTCGCGTCGACCGTGCCCGCAAACTCGGTGAACTTGCCGCGCACGGTCGCGATGCCCATGTGGCGTACCTCGAAGCCGACGCTCGAGTGAGCAGGATCGACGTTGTAGGTGCCCGTCGGGATCGCGTCTAGGGAAATCGTCTGGGTTGTCACTGTGGCTCCTTGACGGTTGGATAGTTGAGCTTGCAACGATCATCCTAGCACGATTGGTTGCGCCGTCAAGCATTTAGGCGGAGCCCCGGGCGGGCGATGATTTCGTTACATGCGATGGACAACTCACCTCGCGTGGAACGAAAGCGTCGCTGAGCGGGGGTTTCGTTACATAGGACGGCTAGCCCACGCCGCGTGGAACGCAATCCCCGCCCGGGCTCGGACCGGCCCTCGGAACCGCGAAGGGGAGCTACTCAGCCGTGCACGAGCCGCCGCCACCGCCACCCGGCAGCCGGCCCAGGAGCGATGCGAGCTGGTCGATCTCGTCGCCCGTGAAGTGCTCGAGGAACATCTTGCGGATGCTGGCGACGTGGGTGCAGCCGGCGTCGCGGAGCTTTTCGTAGCCCGCGTCGGTGAGGTGCGCGTAGGACACACGCGCGTCGTTCGGGCACGAGACCCGCTCGATCAGGTCGTTGGCGACAAGGCCGTCGACCAGGCGGGTGATTCCCGACCGAGTCAGCATCGTGCTTTCGGCAAGCGCCGACATCGGCAGCTTTCGCTCAGGCTCCTGAGACAGGTACAGCAGCACCTCGTAATCACGGGTGGTCATGCTGTGCTGAGCGATCAGATCCGCATCGAGCGCGCGAAGGATCGAGGCGTGGCTCTTGAGGTAGCTACGCCACGCGTCGAGTGCGGCCCCGTCCAGTAGCTCAGGTGCGATTGCTTCCATGTTGTGAAGATTATAGTTGACGGATCAACCGACAAACGAAGATCTTGGCTAACCATCGTAGGCGCAGGCCCGGATCTTGTGGCCGTCCAGCCGATTAACAAAAACGCAACGCGAGGGCGAGCAGATGAATGAGATCGCGCCGGGCCTGTGGCACTGGAATGCACGACACGCGCACATCGGCGCCGAGGTCAGCTCGTACTACCTCGCTGACGAGCGCGTTCTGATCGATCCGATGACGCCGCCCGGGGCCGGGGACTGGTTCGACGAGCACGGCGCTCCGGAGCACGTGTTGCTCACGTGCCGCCACCACGATCGCGACGCCTGGCGGCTGCGAGAGCAGTTCGGCTGCACTGTGCACTGCATCCGCAACGGGGTGTACGAGCTCGAGGGCCGTGGCCCGGTGCAGCCGTTTGACTTTGGCGACGAGCTGCCAGGCGGCGTCGTCGCGCACGAGGTCGATTCGATCTCGCCTGACGAGACCGCGCTTCACCTCGTGCGCCATCGGGCGCTGGCCTGCGCCGACGGCGTGATTCGCCCGGCCGGCGACGGCGAGCTCGCGTTCGTGCCCGACTCGCTGATGGACGAGCCCGACGAGACCAAGCGGGGCCTGTGTGCGGCGTACACGAGACTGCTCGAGCTCGATTTCGACCTGCTGCTGCTCGCACACGGCGATCCGGTGACGAGCGACGCCAAACAAGCTCTGCGCCGATTTGTAGGCGGCGGGTGACCACAGGCCCTTACGATTGACCGGCGCTCATGACAGCTGACGGTCCAGGCCCGCAGGTCAAAGCGATTCCCGGCGGCCCGCCGGGGTCCAACGGGGGTGCGCCCGAAGACGACCGTCACGGCATCCTGATCGTGTTCGCGGGCCTGATGCTCGTGATGCTGATGGCGGCGCTCGACCAGACGATCGTCGCGACCGCGCTGCCGACGATCGTGGGCGACCTCGGCGGCCTGGACCACATCTCGTGGGTCGTGACCGCCTACCTGCTCGCCCAGACGGCGGTGACGCCGGTGTACGGAAAGCTCGGCGACCTCTACGGCCGCAAGGTCGTGCTCCAGGTCGCGCTGGTCATTTTCCTGATCGGCTCGGCGCTGTGCGGCGCCTCGCAGAGCCTGACCCAGCTGGTCGTGTTCCGCGCCGTTCAGGGACTCGGCGGCGGCGGCCTGATGGTCAGCGCGATGGCGGCGATCGGCGACGTCGTGCCGCCGCGCGACCGCGGCCGCTACCAGGGCTTCTTCGGCGCCGTGTTCGGCCTGGCGAGCGTGATCGGCCCGCTGCTCGGCGGCTTCTTCACGACGACGCTGTCGTGGCGCTGGATCTTCTACGTCAACCTGCCGATCGGCGTCGCCGCGTTCTTCGTGCTCGCCGCAACGCTTCACACCAAGACCGAGACCGCACACCACAGGGTGGACTACTTCGGCGCCGCGCTGCTCGCCGCGTGCCTGAGCGCGATCGTGCTCGCGCTGACGCTGGGCGGAAACAGCTACGCATGGGGGTCGCCGTTCATCGTCTTCCTCGGCGTCGCCGCGGTCGTGCTGCTCGTGCTGTTCGTCGTGGTCGAGCGCCGCGCGGCTGAGCCGGTGCTGCCGCCACGGCTGTTCGCCAACAGGGTTTTCGCGGTCACGAGCGGGGTCGGGCTGATCGTCGGCTTTGCGCTGTTCGGCTCAGTCACGTACCTGCCGCTGTTCCTGCAGGTGGTCAACGGCGCGTCGCCGACCGGGTCGGGGCTTCAGATCCTGCCGCTGATGGGCGGGCTGCTGCTGACCTCGATCGCATCGGGACAGATCATCTCGCGAAGCGGCCACTACAAGCCGTTCCCGATCGTGGGGACAGGGATCATGACGATCGGGTTGCTGCTGTTGTCGGGCATGACCGCAGCCACCACGCACCTCGAGGCCTCTGCCTACATGTTCGTGCTCGGCCTCGGGATCGGCTCGGTGATGCAGGTGCTCGTCCTCGCGGTCCAGAACTCCGTCGACTACGCCGACCTCGGCGTCGCGACGTCTGGCGCGACCCTGTTCCGTTCGATCGGCGGCTCGGTCGGCACGGCGGTGCTGGGCTCGATCTTCACCAGCCGGCTGAGTTCAGAGCTCGCGGCGACCCTGCCGCGGTCAGCCGCACACGGCGTCGGTGCGAACGTCGCGGGCGCCAACCCCGCGGCGATCGCGAGACTCCCGGCGCCGGTGCACGCCGAGTACATCCACGCGTTCACGAACGCGCTCGGCACCGTGTTCGAGGTCGCCGCGGGCGTGGCGGTGGTCGCGTTCCTGCTGAGCTGGATCCTGCCCGAGCGCCCGCTCCGGGACACCGTCGCCGCCGGCGTGGGGGAGAGCTTCGCGGTCCCGACGTCAGGCGACTCGCTCGCCGCGGCCGCCCGCGCGCTGACCGTCGCGCTCGGGCGCGAGGATCGCCGCCGAGCCGTCGAGGCGCTGGCGCAGCGCGCCGGGGTGGACCTGTCGGCGGCTGCCTGCTGGCTGCTGGTGCGCCTGCAGGAAGATCCCGCCGCCAACATCGACGCACTGTGCGCGAGCTTCGACGTCCCGACCGATGTCGGGTGGGCGGCGCTGGGCGAGCTGCGAGACCGGGGGCTGGTGCTCGAGAGCGTGCCCGCCGGTGAGCTCGCCGCTGGGCAGGTCGCCGCGCAGGAGGTGATCCGCGAGGTCACCGCCCCGGGCGAGGAGATCGTCGAGCGCCTGATCGCGACTCGGCGCGCCGCGATCGCGGAGCTGTGCAAGGACTGGTCGCCCGAGGAACACGACGACCTCTCGAGCCTGCTGACCCGCCTGGCGCGCGAGCTGTTGCGCGAGTCGCCAGTTCGACGGGGCAGCCTCAGCCCAGCCTGAGCTCCGCGTCGACGATCGCATCCGCGGTCAACTCGCCGACTGACTCGACCGTCAGCCGCGCCAGCGCCAACGCGTCGGTGGCAGGCGGGAACTCGCGGTTGGGGACGGCGATCACGAACATCCCAGCTGCCGCGGCCGCCTTCAGGCCGTTGGTCGAATCCTCTACGGCCGCCGACCGCGCCGGCTGCACCTCGAGCTTCGCCGCGGCGGCCAGGTAGACGTCCGGTGCGGGCTTGCCGCGCTGTACCTCCTCTCCCGAAACGGTCGCCGAAAAGCAGTCGGTGAGGCCCGCGATCTCAAGCACCGCGTCGATCACCGGCCGGTTGGCCGAGGATGCGAGCCCCAGTGGCCAGCGGGCCGCAAGTCGCCGCACGCCCTCCACGGCTCCGGGGATCAACGGCACCGCGCGGCGGTACTCGGCGAGCACCAGCTCGACGACGCGGTCGCTGATCAGCTGTGGATCGAGCTCGACGCCGAGCTCGTCGCGAAGGTACCGCGACCACTCGGGCGAGCTCATGCCCTGCATCGCACGCGTCGCGGACTCCTGCCAATGGCCGCCAAGATCATTCACGACCTGGCGCCGCGCCGCGTCCCACGCGGTCTCGGAGTCGATTAGCACCCCGTCGAGGTCGAAGATCACGGCCTGCAGGCGCGACCGGGTCTCGCTTGCCCCCATTGCGTCATCGTACGGAAGCGGATGGCGACAAATTCTGAGCTGCGCGCGCAGGCCGACCGGTTGAGGTGGTTTCACCGGATCGACCTCGGCCACGGCGTCGTCACCCGCGGCGAGGACGAGACGCAGCGCAAGCTTGCGACGATCCGGATGCCCGCGCGCCTCGACGGCTGGTCGGTGCTGGACATCGGCGCGTGGGACGGGTTTTTCTCATTCGAGGCCGAGCGCCGCGGCGCCGCACGGGTGGTCGCAGTCGATCCCGAATGCTGGCGCGAACCGGCGTGGGGGCCGGACGGTTGGGGGACCAAGCGGCCGTTCGAGTTCGCCAGGCAGGCGCTTGGTTCGTCGGTCCAGGACATCGACCTCGACCTGCAGGAGATCTCGCCCGAGTCGGTAGGCGAGTTCGACCTGGTGCTGTTCCTCGGCGTCTTCTACCACCTCCCCGACCCGTGGCTGATCGTCCGCCGCGCGGCGAGTGTTTGCCGGCGGCTGATGATCGTCGAGACGCACGCCGACCTTCAGGAGCTCCGGCGCCCGGCGATGGCGTTCTATCCGGGCGAGGCAGACGGCGATCCGTCGAACTGGTGGGGCCCGAACGGCCCACTGCTCGAAGCGATGCTCTCGCACGAAGGCTTCTCGCGCGTCGAGCTGTTCGGTGAGGAGCGTGTCAAGCGACTCACGCGCGCGACGGTTCGGCGCGTCCAGCGCCGGCCGTACCGTTACCAATGGGGTCGCCTGGTGGCACACGGGTGGCGCTGAGGCGCCAGCAGAACCAGTACCGTTGCAGCTGCCGGTTTTCGGTATTACGGGGCACTCCACGTGGCCCACCAACTGACCTGCCCTCTGATATATAAGACCGATAGACGCCGCGCCTGAGTCCGCTCCGTCCGCGCAGCCCCACGAACGTGGGTCTGACTCGGCGCCCGCCGAGATCGCCTTTGACCATGTGGTCAAGCGCTACCCCGGCCGCTCGCAGGCAGCGGTCGCGGATCTCTCGTTCAAGATCCCGCCGGGTGAGATCTGCGTCCTGATCGGGCCGTCGGGGTGCGGTAAGACGACCGCGCTGAAGATGGTCAACCGGCTGATTTCGATCACCGACGGAGACATCACGATCGGCGGTGAGAGCGTTCGCAAGCTCGAGCTGACGCAGCTCCGGCGCCGGATCGGATACGTGTTCCAGCAAATCGGCCTGTTCCCGCACATGACGGTCGAGAACAACATCGGCGTCGTTCCCGGGCTGCTCGGATGGTCAAAGCAGCGGATCCACGAGCGCGCCGGTGAGTTGCTCGAGCTCGTCGGCCTGGACCCCGAAGGGGACTTACGCCGGTACCCGGGAGAGTTCTCGGGCGGCCAGCAACAGCGGATCGGCGTCGCGCGGGCGATGGCTGCTGACCCGCCGCTGATGCTGATGGACGAGCCGTTCGGAGCGATCGACCCGATCGCGCGCGAACGCTTGCAGAACGACTTCCTGCGCCTGCATCGGCAGGTCCGAAAGACCGTCATCTTCGTGACGCACGACATCGACGAGGCGATCAAGATGGGCGACCGGATCGCGATCATGCGCGACGGGCACCTGGTGCAGCTTGCGACCGCCGACGAGCTGCTCGCCTCGCCGGCCGACGAGTTCGTTGCGAAGTTCGTCGGCGAGGACCGCGGGATGAAGCGCCTTCGGGTCCGCACGGTCGGCGAACTCGAGTTCGAGCCCGCGGTCGGCGCCGCCAACGGCGGCACTCCGCTCAGCCGTGACACGACGCTTCATTTCGCGCTGTCGGCGATGCTCGCCGAGGGCACCTCGCGGCTCGACGTCGTAGAGAACGACGAGACGCTCGGCAGCATCAGCCTCGAGCAGATCACGCAGCTGATCGCACCGCCCGGGTCAGATGCCAGCCGCGAGGTCGCCGAGGAGGGGCCGGCGCGGTGATCGGTTACGCGCTGAACCCGGTACTCGCGGCCGGCGGCCCGGTGATCCCTAACTTCGGCGGCGGCTCGCCCTGCGTCGTGCACAACCGCCAGTTCTGCGCGAGCTGGTTCTTTGCCAGGTGGAGCAATACTTTCCAGCCGGCGCTGATCCAGCACATCGAGCTGACAGCAATCGCAGTCGGAATCGGCATGCTGATCGCGTTCTCGGCGGCGGTGCTCGCCTACAAGAAGTCGTGGTTCGAGACGCCGTTCTCGTTGCTGGCGGCGTTCCTGTACACGATTCCGAGCCTGGCGCTGTTCGAGCTGCTCGTACAGGTGACCGGCATCAACCGGTTCACCGTCGAGGTCGGGCTCGTGTCATACACGTTGCTGATCCTGTTTCGCAACACGCTCACGGGACTACGGGGGGTATCTCGATCCACGATCGAGGCGGCGCACGCGATGGGGCTGACGCCACGCCAGACACTGCTGCGGGTTGAGATCCCGCTCGCGGCGCCGGCGATCATGGCCGGTGTCCGGATCGCGACCGTGACCATCATCAGTCTCGCGACCGTCGCCGCCTACATCGGCGGCGGCGGACTCGGGGCGCTGATCTTCGACGCGATCCAGAGCGGCTTCAAGACCGAGTTCGTCGCCGCCGGAGTGCTGGCGATCCTGCTTGCGATCGTCGCCGACATCATTCTCGTGCAGGTCCAGCGAGCGCTCACACCGTGGACCAGGCGCCGCCTGAAGGCGAACTGAAATGCGTACCAGCAATCCGTTCTCGTTCTTCGTCAACAACCTCAGCCTGTTCGGCGACAAGACTGTCTCGCATCTCGAGCTGACGATCGTCGCGGTCGGGATCGCGGTCCTGCTCGCGATCCCGCTCGGTGTGTGGCTGGGTCACATCCACCGAGGCTCGTTCCTGGCGATCAGCACCTCGAACATCGGTCGGGCGCTGCCGAGCCTCGCGGTGATCTCGATCGGCATCGGGATCCTCGGAATCGGCTTTCGGAACACCGTCGTCGCGCTCGTGATCCTGGCGGGTCCGGTGGTGCTCACAAACACGTTTGTGGCGGTCGACGGGATCGATCCGGACGTGGTCCAGGCCGCGCGTGCGATGGGCATGACACCGCTGCAGGTGCTATGGCGCGTCGAGTTGCCGCTCGCGCAGCCGCTGATCTTTGCCGGCCTGCGGACCGCGACCGTGTTCGTCGTCGCGACCGCAACGCTGGCCACATTCGCCGGTGGTGGGGGCCTCGGCGACATCATCGTGAATGAGGCGGCGTACGGAACGGGCGGGGTCATCGCCGGCTCACTCGCGATCGCCGTCATCGCGTTCGCGATCGACGGCCTACTCGCTCTCGTGCAGTACGGCGTAACACCGCCGCCACTGCGCAGACAGGGCCGCGAACCGAGCGCGGCCGCCGTGGCCGATGCCACGTGGGAGACCGGGGGAACTCGCTAATCAATCCGAGGAGGTCATCCATGCAACACCCAACGCGCACCCGGGGCCCAGGCCCTGGACGTGTTCTTCATCGTCTAACAGCCGTCGTGCTCGCGCTGGTCGCGGTCGTGCTGGTCGCGGCGTGCGGCAGCAGCAGCTCGTCGAGCACGAGCTCGGCCGCGGCGCCGAGCTCCGGCAGCAGCTCGTCGTCCTCGTCGTCGTCCAGCGGCTCGAGCTCGGGCGGCTCGGTGACGCTCGGCACGAAGAACTTCACCGAGGAGTTCATCGTCGGCCAGCTCTACAAGCAGGCGCTCGAGGCCAAGGGCTGCAAGGTCAACTACAAGGAGAACATCGGGTCGACCGAGGTCGTCGACAAGGCGCTGACGAGTGGTCAGATCGACGCGTACCCCGAGTACACGGGTGAGTCGGTGGCGACGGTCGCCGCGATCAACAAGAACGTCACCAGCCCGCAGGAGGAATACAACCTCGCCAAGGCGTTCTACGCCAAGCGCGGTCAGGTGATGAGTCAGATGACGCCGTTCTTCGACACCGACGCGATTGGGGTCACGAAGGCGTTCGCCAAGAAGTACGGGCTCGTGACCACCGCGGACCTGAAGAAGGTGCCGCACTTCACGCTCGGCGCGCGCCCCGAATTCCTCAGCCGTGAGGAAGGCGCAGTTGGGATGAAGAAGGTCTACGGCGTGAACAACTTCACGTTCAAGTCGCTGGCGCTGGGCCTGCAGTACCAGGCGCTCGACAGCGGCGCGGTACAGGCGATCGACGTGTTCACCACCGACCCGCAGCTTGCCAGCGGCAAGTACGTGGTGCTCAAGGATCCGAAGAACATCTTCGGCTTCCAGAACATCGCGCTGGTGATCGACAAGAACAAGGTCAACGCCTGCCCGAACCTGCTCGGGATCGTCAATGGCATCAACAAGCTGCTGACGACGCCGGCGATCATCGCGATGAACAAGGCGGTCGCGATCGACCACCAGCAGGCATCAGCCGTCGCGAAGTCGTTCCTACAGGCCAACCACCTGACCTAGATACTGGTGGGAGGGCGTCCCAGCGGGACGCCCTCCCACGCAGGAACTAGTGGCCCGACGAGACGCAGAAGCTCGAGGAACCGAACACGCCGATCGACGTACTGCCGTTGGGCAGCGTGATGTGGAATGCCGAGTCCCCGGTGCCGAGCGCGGCGCAGATCGCAGTGAGCTCGGTGAGCGTCCCGTAGTCGCGAATGGCAGGCTTGACGTATGACTCCATGATGTACCCCTTTGTCCCCGCTCGACCTTCGTGGTCGAATCCGGTCGAGCGAGTGTAGGTGCGACCTTTGGGTCCCACAAGGTCCAAAAAGGTCGGACTAGCCCAGGATGCCGCCGGTTGTCAAGGGGCCTTTGCGAGGTAGCTGTGGCCTGCGCGCACGGTGACGGTCTTGTGCCGCCTAAGGTCGTTGACGATGACGGTGCCGCGATGCACGCGGGTCACGGTTCCGTCGCAGCGGTCGACCATGTCCCATACGGTGCCGCGGACGGTTGCGGCGGCGTATCGCCCGCGGGTACGGAAGTGGCCTTTGACGCTGGAGTGCAGGAGCGCCAGCACGCGGCTGCTGAGGCGGCTCGCCACGGCGCCCGACCCAGGCCCGGCGCTGGCGCGGCGGGCTTTGCAACTCGCGTACGACGGGACCCCGCGAACGCCTTCGAGCAGCGAGAGCGTCGTCAATCCCTTGAGTCGAGCGTTGCCCGATTGGGCAAGCCTGAACAGCGCCCCGCCGAACGTACCGGTTTGCGTAGTTCCGGCCTTGCCGGTCGCCGTGACGAGCCGAATCGTGCCTTTGCGTGCGTCGATCTGTGACCCCACCGGCAGCTGACTGGCCTGGGTCAGCGGCACGAACCCCTTGCCGGCTGGCGCTCGCACGAACACCTTGCCCGTGACTGCAGCGACGTTGAGCGTCTTGCCGATTGTTGGCGCAGGAAGTTGTCCCGGCGGGGGAGCGTGCCCCGTAAGCAGCGAGAGCGACACGTTGTCGATGTACGCGTCGTTGTATGAGCCCTCGAGCTTGGTCGCGGTGATCACCACGCGGATCGCCCGGGTGGCGCCCGGCACCGTGGCCGATCCGGTGCGCGGGAGCAGCGCGGTGACGTTGTTTCGATCGATGGCGGTGACCGGCCCGATCGTCAGCGTGCCTAGCTGCTGCCCGTCGGCGCCGAGGAAGGTGGCCGTGACCGCGGCGTTATCGGTCTGGGTTGCGAAGCCACCGAGGTCTGCCGCCAGCGTCGCCGACACGCCGCCAGCATCGATCTCCGTCGCGGCGGTCGACACGTTGACATCCTGGGTGGCCGTTTCGACGGTGTTGCCGCTGCCGTTGTCGGGACCTCCGGCGAAGAACTGCTTGCCGCCGCTGACTGCGGCGCTCGCGGTGGTGTCGGGGAAGGCCCCCGACCCAGCCGCGTCGTAGGTGTGCTCGGTGAAGTTCGTCGTCGTCGCCCAGCTGGGAGTCGGCACCGGCGCGGTTGTCGCCGAGTCAGACGAGCCCGCCCCAACCTCGGCACCGCCGTTGACGATCAGGTTGCCGGACGGGACCGCCGCTTGGGCGGCGGCTCCGCTCAGCCCGAGCAAGCCTGCCGCTACCGCGGCCAGCAACGACCATCGACTCCGTTGTGCGCCCACGCACGGAACCTAACAGCCGGGTCGGGCTCGGGCGCGCTGGGCGAAGTTATGCAAGCGCAAGGCCGCTTGCGCTCAACCGCGGATGTTGCGGCAATATCAGACCATCGTGATGGCGATCACTTGTTCGATGCTGGGGACCGGCGGCAATGGCGACTGAGGGCGTTGCCAACTCGTCGATGCGCGGCCGCAGCCCGTTCCCCGCGATCGCGGACTACGGGTTCCTCTCTGACGGGGAGACGACCGCGCTCGTAGCGCCGAGCGGCAGCGTCGAATGGCTGTGCCTGCCGCGGATGGACTCCCCGAGTGTGTTCGGGGCGATCCTCGACCGCGCGGCCGGCATGTTCCGGCTCGGGCCGCCCGACGTCAGGGTCCCGGCAGCGCGTCGGTATCTCCCGGGAACGGTGATCCTGGAGACGAGTTGGGACGCGCCCGGCGGTTGGATCATCGTCCGAGACGCGTTGCTGATCGGGCCCTGGCATCACCCGACCGAGCGCTCGCACACCCATCGGCGCACGCCGACCGATTACGACGCCGACCACGTGTTCCTGCGCACCATCCGTTGTGTCAACGGCGAGGTGCAGGTCAGCCTCGAATGCGAGCCGGTGTTCGAGTACGGCGCCTTGCGCGGGACGTGGAGGTATGCGGGAGAGGACTACCACGAGACCGTCGTCACCGCCGACGGCTGCGAACTCGAGCTGCGACTTGTCTCTGACATGAACCTCGGCATCGAGGGTCCAATGACGACCGCGCGGCATCTGATGAAAGAGGGCGACACGGTCTTCTGCGCGCTGTCGTGGAGTGAGCACCCGGCGCCGCGGACCTACGAGGACGCGTACCGGCGTCAAGTCTGGACCGCGCATCACTGGCAGCACTGGCTCGAGCGTGGCCGCTTCCCCGATCACCCGTGGCGGTCCGTGCTCCAGCGCAGCGCACTGACGCTGAAGGGACTGATGTACGCGCCGACGGGCGCGATCGCGGCAGCGGCGACGACATCGCTGCCCGAGACCCCGGGCGGCGAGCGCAATTGGGACTACCGCTACTCGTGGATCCGCGATGCGACGTTCGCGCTGTGGGGACTCTCGACGCTCGGCTTTGACTGGGAGGCCAACGACTTCTTCCATTTCGTCGCCGACGTCGCGGAGGCGGAGCAGGGCCGGCTTCAGATCATGTATGGGATCGACGGCCGTGAGCACCTGCCCGAGCAGATCCTCGACCACCTGTCGGGCTACGAGAACGCGCGCCCGGTCCGGATCGGCAACGCCGCTCACGATCAGGCGCAGCACGACGTCTGGGGAGCGGTGCTCGACTCGATCTATCTGCACATAACGTCTCGCGACCACCTGACCGAGCGTGTGTGGCGAATGCTCTCCGAGCAGGTCGAGGCGGCGCTCGCGCACTGGCGCGATCCCGATCGCGGTATCTGGGAGGTCCGCGGCGAGCCCAAGCACTTCACCTCCTCCAAGCTCATGTGCTGGGTCGCTGTCGATCGTGGGGCGAGGCTCGCCGAGCTATACGAGGACTGGGATCGGGCGGCACGGTGGCGCGCACAGGCAGACCAGATTCACCAGCACATCTGCGAGCACGCGGTCGACGGTCGCGGCGTGTTCACCCAGCACTACGACACCGATGCGCTCGACGCATCGGTGCTGCTGATGCCGCTCGTGCGCTTCTTGGCGCCCGACGATCCGCGCATCAAGGCGACCGTGCTCGCGATCGCCGACGAGCTCACCGACTATGGGCTGGTGCTGCGCTATCGCGTGGGGGAGACCGACGATGGACTCAGCGGAGAGGAGGGCACGTTCACGATCTGCTCGTTCTGGCTGGTGTCGGCGTTGTGTGAGATCGGCGAGGTCGATCGTGCCCGTGACCTGTGCGAGCGCCTGCTCACGTACGCGAGCCCGCTCGGGCTGTATGCCGAGGAGATCGATGCACGCACCGGCCGGCACCTGGGCAACTTCCCGCAGGCGTTCACACACCTCGCGCTGATCAACGCGGTCGTGCACGTGATCCGCGCCGAGCACGATCTCGAAACGCGGGGCGTCATGCGGGCGATGACGCCGCTTCCGGACCCCAGGGTCGACGGCCAGGGCGTGGCGCCGGCGAACCTCCGGCCGGGCGGCGCGTAGCCGACGACGGGCGCTCAGCCCGGCGGCCACTCGCCGAGCGGTCGCCCGATCTCCCACTCGTGCCCGAACGGATCGACGATCCGCCCGAGGCGCCAGCCGTGCTCGTCGCAGACAGGGGAGAGCTCGCGTGCGCCGGCCTGGACCGCTCGGCCGAGCACCCGGCCTGGGTCGTCGACGACCAACAAGGTCCGGCTGGTCGTGCCGCCGATCGACTCAGGGCTCATTCGCCGCATCTGCGCCGACGCGCCCGACAGCCAGAACGCCGCACCGCCGACCGCGAGCTGGACGACGATGTCGTCGCCCTGTCCGACGCGATGCAGCACGACAGCGTCGAACGCAGCCTCGTAGTAAGCGACCGCCGCGCTCGGTCGATCGACCCACAGCTCGGGTTGGATCTCTGTCACGGCCCGGATCTTATGGACGAATTTGTCCCCGGGCGCATGGCGGCGCATCGATTCTTGCCCGTCAGCGTCTGATTGCCGCGCTGCCGGTGTAGCCGCGCTTGACGCGGCGTACGATCGCCGGCCCCAATCATCCAGAGAGGAGAGGATGCTTCGTGTCGACCCAGCGACTTCGGTCGGTGTCGGTCGTGCTGCTGGCGGGTGCCTCGATCGGAGCCTGTGCGATGGTGACGAGCGCGACCGCGGCAACGGGGCCGCGCGCCGCCACCCACGCGGTCACATCCGGCGGCCCTAGCGTCAAACGGTTCAACCTGAATGGCTACGTGCTTGTCACGTCCTACAGCTTGGGACGTAACAAGGGCAACACGTTCAGTCAGACCTACACGCGCTCGACCGTCCAGGGCGTCCCGACCAAGGGCCCGTTCGTCGGGACCAAGTTCCCGCGCGAGGACTACGTGGCGATGCCGATCGGCAACCACGAGATCTATGTCGCGTGGCTGGACCGCAGCAAGAGCCACGCAATCGTCGATGCGTTCGTCATGAACTTCAAGACGGGCGTCGTATTCGACTACGCGCCGGGCAGTCTCCATCCGGAGAGCTCAGGCACGGTCACGATCCAGAAGCGCGGCTCACACCCGCTTCCCTGATGTCTTGCGCCAGCGGGGGCGGCTTCGGCCGTCCCCGCCGGTGATGACAAATGTCATGGCAGATCTAGGTCGCGTGCCACTTACGTTCGCCGCGGGCCCGACCTACGCTGCGGATCATGCTGAGCTCCATCGTCCTGATCGTGTGGGCCGCCTTCTGGGTCTATTGGCTGATTGCCGCCCAAGGGGCCAAGGCGGGGTCTCACCGACGGCGAACCGCACGTCCGAGCGTTCTCCTCGCGGTCGCATTTGTGTTGCTGCGCGTGTTGGACCCGGGCGGCCTGGCCGTTCAGAGTCCGGTCGTGCAGGCGGTCGGCGTGATCGCGCTGCTAACGGGTCTAGGCCTCGCGGTCTGGGCCAGGATCCATCTCGGACGCAACTGGGGAATGCCGATGACCGAAAAGGATGAGCCAGAACTCGTCGTCACAGGCCCGTACCGGTACGTTCGTCACCCGATCTACTCGGGCATCTTGCTGGCGATCCTGGGAACAGCGCTGGCCACCAACCTCTACTGGTTGATCGCAGCGGCGCTGCTGGGGATTTATTTCGTCTACAGCGCGAGTGTGGAGGAGCGACTGCTGACGGCGTCGCTTGCGTCGCAGTACAAGTGCTACCAGGCGAAGACGAAGATGCTGATCCCGTTCGTGCTCTGATCTGACGCTGGCCGCAGACCGCAACGGCGGTCAGGAGGCGCTGCCGATCAGCGCGAGCACGTTTTCACCATGGCGCTCGACGAACGTTGGGCCTATGCCTTTGATCTTCTCCAGGTCGGTCAACGAGCGCGGGCGCACAGCGGCGATCGACTCGAGCGTGCTGTTGTGGGCGACGGTGTACGCGGGCTTGCCATTGCTGGCGCGGACACGCCATTCGCGCAGTGCCTCCAGCAGCCCGACGTCAGCCGGATCGACCGGCGTCGCGGTGGCAGTGCGTCGCCCATTGGCCCGTGCCGGCGTCAGCGACGCTGGGTCGGGCAGACCAATCGTGTCGGGATCGCAGACATCGCAGCAGCGCCCCCGGGGCGCCCCGGGCCGGCTATCGCCGAAGTGGTCGAGCAGCGCGCGTCGCCGACACCCCGCCGAGGCCGAGCTGAATGACTCGACCGCGCGGTAGGCGCGCCAGGCGCGATCGAGCGCCGTCCGACAGATGAACGCGACCTCCCGGGGCTGGGGCGAGGTTGCGAACGTCACCTGTAGCCGTCCCCCGGACGCCGGCTCGAGCGTGCACAGTCCGGCGCGCTCGGCGATGCCAAGACAGACCCTTTCGCGATCGGCCCGGGGCGAGTCGATGATCGTGGCCTCCCCGCTGCCCGCGGCCTGCAGGCGCCGCACGTACGCGAGCACGTCGTCGGGCTCGACGGCATCGTTCTTGATGAAGTTGATCAGGCGTCCGAGGTCGACGCGACTGGCCAGCAGGATCGCGCGCCCGGGGTCGCCGTCGCGCCCGCCGCGTCCCACCTCCTGGTAGTAGGCCTCGACGCTCTTGGGGATCGACCAATGCACGACCGCGCGGACGTCGGCCTTGTCGACGCCCATCCCGAACGCGTTGGTGGCCACGACGATTTCTGCATCGCCTTCCATGAAGCGGTGCTGCGCCGAGGCGCGTTCGTCCGCTGGCATTCCCGCGTGATACCCGACGGCCAGCAAGCCCTCGGACCGGAGTCGCTCGCTGACGTCCTCCACCTCGCGGCGCGTGCCGCAGTAGACGATCGCGGGCCGCATGGCCGAGTCTGAGAGCGCAAGCGAAAGCAGCATGTGCTTGCGCGCCTTGGACCCCGGTCCGTCAAGAGCGATTACGTCAAACGACAGGTTCGGGCGATCGAAGCCGGCCCGCATCACGTGGGGATCATTCAGACCGAGCCGCGCGACGATCTCATCGGCGACCTGCTCGGTCGCCGTCGCGGTGCAGGCCATCACCGTTGGCGACCCGAGACGGTCGATCACCTGACGAAGGCGCAAGTAGTCGGGCCGGAAGTCGTGACCCCACTCCGACACGCAATGGGCTTCGTCGACGGCGAACAGGGCCACCGTGCGTTGCGCCAGCGCCGCCAGAAACGCCGAGGAGGCAAAGCGCTCGGGCGAGCACAACACGATCCGCGCGCGGCCCTCGCGGACGTCAGCAAGCGCGCGAGCGACTGCGCCGGCATCCATGCCCGACGCGACCATCGCGGCCGGATGCCCACCGAGGACGAGCCGTCGGTACTGGTCTGCCATCAGCGCAATCAGCGGCGAGACCACGACCGTCAGCCCATCGGAGGCGATGCCCGGAAGCTGGTAGCACAGGCTCTTGCCGCCGCCGGTGGGCATCACCACCAAGCTGTCGCGACCCGCGAGTGCCGCGGCTACGGCCTCGCGCTGGCCGGGCCGGAACTGATCCAGGCCAAAATGCGCGAGCAACGCGTCGGGATCGCGAGGACCGTCGTAGCGGCGCTCCGGAGGAGCGTCGAGGTCGATGCGGTCCAAGCCGCTGAGCGCGCGCTGCGCCGCGGCCTGATCATCGTCGACGGGCGCCGCGCGAGACGGCACGCTTGCCTGGGCTTGCGCCAGTGCGCGTGCCGCGTCCGCCGCCTCCGCGCGTTGCGTCGGTGGGAGCGACCGCCACAGGTCTCGCAGCGCCTCGAGCTCCTCGGCGACCCCGGGGCCCTGCCGGTCGGACTCGATCCGTTGCGCAAGCGACATGGCACGAGCGCAGAAGTCATTCATCGTCTCGCCAGGGTAGGCGCGTGCGAGGACGGCGCGGCCCGGTGGTACGGTTGCTCGAGGAGATTCTCGCCGGGGTCAGCGATCGCGATGCGAATTGCCGGCATAGAGCGGAACGGGGCGGACGGCCGGTAGTGGCCGCGGGCTTTGGTCCGTGAGAGCTCAAGCCGCCACCAAGCGCCGGGAGAGTTTCACGGATGCATCCCACCAATGGGGTCCGATTGGCGTGTAGAGATGACGACGGAGCCGCTCGGCATGCCTGAGCGCGCGGCCGTCGCAGATGTCGTCGGCACTCGTGTGCAGACAGAGCCGGTCGTGAGCACGCTGGCGATCGCGGTGGCGGCCTGCGTCGCGTCGATCGCCTTGGTCGTCCCCACGCTCCTCAGCGCGCCGCCCGACACGAGGCGGACCGCCGTGCCGGTGTTCGTGATCGGGGCGAGTGTGGTGTTCGGCCTCGGCCTGTCCGACCTCCTCAGGGCGCGGGACTCACGTTTTGCGCGGGCCGTGGTGGCGGCCGGGGCGCTGTGGTCATTGTCTGCGCTGGCGACCTCGTCAGAGCCCACCGCCTACAGCGTCGGGCGTGTGAGCTATTGGCTGTTGAACGTGGCGCTCGTGTATCTGCTGCTCAGCTTTCCGTCCGGACGGCTCACCGAGAGCCTCGACCGGGCGCTCTGCGCCGGCGTTCTGATCGTCGTCATGCTCTACTTGCCGACGGCGCTGATCGCGAAGTATTTCCCAGCCCCTTCGGTGTGGTCGCTGTGTACGTCGGATTGCCCGAGCAACGCGTTCGCCCTCGGCAACTCGACCCCGGGACTGATAACGGATCTGGTGGCGCCACTGCGCGAGGCGCTGACGGTCGCGGTGTTCCTCGCGGTCCCCGTGGCGGTGTGGCGGCACCGGCGCAGGGCAGGCCCGCTCCTGAGACAGATGTATCTGCCGATCGTGGTGATCGCCGGCGTCCAGGTGCTCACGCTCGGTGTCTTCTTCGCGGTCAGACATGCCGCTCCGACGTCCTCCGCGTTGCACGTGGTCATGTGGCTCAACGTGCTGTCGCTTCCCGCTGTCGGCGTCGCGTGCGTGGCGGGGCGGACGTATCGACGCCTGCTTACGACGAACACGCTGGAGCGCGTCGGGCGTGAGCTCAGCGGCAGCGCGGACGCAACTCAGGTGAGCCGCGCGGTCGCGGACGCGCTCAAGGATCCTTCGCTGAAGATCCTTCATTCGTTCCCGGGCGAGCAGGAGGGATGGATCGACGAATCGGGGGCGCCGGTGGCGCTAGCCGACGCTCGAGCGGCGCGGGAGGTCACTACGGTCACAAACGGTCGGTGGCGAATCGCGATCGTCCACGACCCGGTGCTCGCAGAGCATCGTGCCCTCGTTCAGACCGCTGGGTCCTATGCCCTTGCCGCTCTGGAGAACGACCACCTCAGCGGCGAGCTCCGTTCGTCGCTCGAGGCGCTGGCGGAATCGCGGGTCCGTGCGGGCGCCGTCGAGCACCGCGAACGCCAAAAGCTCGAGCGTGACCTCCACGACGGCGCCCAGCAGCGCCTGGTCGCGCTTCGGATCAAGCTGTCGGTGGCAGCCGAGCAGCTACAGGGTGACGACCCGGCACGCGCCGAGGTGATCCGCGCGCTTGGCGACGAGGTCGATGCGACGATCGACGAGGTTCGATCGTTCGCCCGTGGCGTGTACCCCTCGCTCTTGGCCCAGACCGGGCTCGGCGAAGCGCTGCGGTCGGCGAGTCGCAGCTCAGCACTGCCGACGACCGTGGAAGCGGATCGGCTCGGCCGCTATCCGGCCCAGTTCGAGACGACGGCGTATTTCTTCTGCTCCGAGGCGCTGCAGAACGCGACCAAGCATGCTCGCGGGGCGACCGGAGTCACGATTTCGCTGTGGGCCGACCGGCAGCTCCACTTCCGGGTCCGCGACGACGGCGCGGGATTCGACGTTGAGACCACGCCGTGGGGTACCGGCCTGCACAATCTCCGTGACCGCCTCGAAGCGGTTGGTGGCACGATGACGATTCGCTCCAGTCCGGACCACGGGACGAGCATCGAGGGCTCAATCCCGCTGACGTGAGCCCGGCGCGTCCCGATAGATGGGGGCCGGCCCCCATTGCGGTCAACCTGCTGGACGGCGAGGGTCGGACGGCGTGAGCTACGTCCGCATCACTCACATCGGCGGGCCGACGGCGCTGATCGAAGTTGGCGACTGGCGGCTGCTCACCGACCCCACCTTCGATCCCCCCGGCAACAGGTACAAGTTTGGCTGGGGCACGTCGTCTCGCAAGCTTGCGGGGCCGGCGCTGTCGGCGGTCGACGTGGGTCGGATCGACGCGGTGCTGCTCAGCCATGACCAGCACGATGACAACCTCGACGCAGCCGGTAGGGGGTTGCTGCCATCCGCCGGTGTCGTAGTCACGACCGTTTCCGGCGCCAGGCGTTTGCGCGGACAAGCCCGTGGCCTGGCGCCCTGGGCGATGACCACGCTGGAGGCGCCGGGGCGCCCTGCGATCCAGGTCACCGCGACCCCCTGTCGGCATGGGCCCCCGCTGAGCCGCCCGATCGTCGGTGACGTGATCGGCTTCGCGCTGCGCTGGGAGGGGCAGGAGCACGGGGCGCTCTGGGTCTCGGGTGACACGGTTCTGTGCGACGGCGTTCGAGAGGTCGCCAACCGGATGCGAGTGGACATCGCGCTGCTGCACCTCGGTGGAGTGCAGTTCCCGGTGTCGGGGCCGCTGCGCTACACGATGACCGCGCACGAGGCCGTGGAGCTGTGTCGTCTCGTTCGCCCCCGCACCGCTATCCCGATCCACTACGAGGGTTGGGCGCACTTCCGCCAAGGCCGAGACGCGATTGAGCGCGAGTTCGCGGATGCGGCAGAGGACGTCCGTCGGCGCATCCGATGGTTGCCGATCGGCGTGCCAAGCGAGATCCCTGCGTGACTCGCGGTTCCCGTTCGCGCCCGGCGTGAGATGATCGTTTGAATGCGCGTTGACGTGGGTGGTGTGGGGGTCCAATACGACGTGGCCGGCGAAGGGCGGCCGGTGGTGTTGATTCACGGGTTTCCCGACTCGGCGAGGCTCTGGCGTCACCAGGTGCCGGCGCTCGTAGAGGCTGGGTTCCGGGTGATAGTCCCCGACCTGCGCGGGTACGGGCGTTCGGACAAGCCCTCCAGCGTGGAGGCATACGCGCTGCCCGCGCTGGGGGCCGATGTGCTCGCCGTGATGACCGATGCGGGAGCCGAGCGGGCCCACGTGGTCGGCCACGACTGGGGCGCGGCGGTAGCTTGGGGACTCGGGGCGCTCGCGCCCGAGCGCGTCGATCACTTGGTCGCGTTGTCAGTCGGACATCCGGCGACGTTCCGATCCGGGGGATTCGAGCAACACGAGAAGTCCTGGTACATGCTCCTGTTCCAGTTCGTGGGTGTCGCAGAGGAGTGGCTGTCTGTCAATGACTGGGCGAACTTCCGCGACTGGAGCCGCCATCCCGACGCGGATGCGGTGATCGCCGACCTCGAGACCGGCTCGCTCACCCCGGCCCTGAACTACTACCGGGCGAATCTCGCGCCCGCAACCTGGCTGAGCTCAGGACCACAGCTACCGCCGATTCAGTCTCCGACGATGGGGGTGTGGAGCTCGGGAGACATGGCTCTCACCGAGCGACAGATGACCAGCTCGGCACAGAGCGTCTCGGGTCGGTGGCGCTACGAGCGACTCGACGGGCCTGGGCACTGGATGCAGTTGGAGGCACCGGCCGAGGTCAACCGGCTACTGGTCGATTTTCTGCCGGCCTGATCACCGGCTTAGGGGCGGGTCGAGCCTGGAGCAGAGCCTCTCACCCTGAACGGCGACCTCGCGATTGCTCCACCCGCGCCGTGAATGCTGGAAGGATCTCACTGTCGGCATTGTCTCGGTTTGTACGGACAAACGCCAGACGTGTAATGACTAACTCGGAAGGCCTTGATGACCGCACGCCGGACCGAGCCGATGACGATCCGCAGGCTCCTCGACCACACCGCCGGGCTCGCTGCCGACTATCTCGACGCGATCCCAGATCGGCCGGTGGGCTGGGGCGCGACCGTGGACGAGCTCCGTTCGAGCCTGGGCGGCCCGTTACCGGAGCTGTCCGCCGATCCGCTGGAGGTGATCACTCGCCTAGCGGAGGCCGTTGAGCCCGGACTCGTCGCGAGCCCGGGTGGGCGCTACTTCGGCTTTGTGATCGGGGGAACAGCACCGGCCGCGCTTGCGGCGGACTGGCTCACGTCCGCGTGGGATCAGAACGCCGGGCTCTACGTCTGTGGTCCGTCGGCAGCGGTGGTCGAGGAAGTTGCGGGTGCCTGGACGGCCGAGCTCCTGGGATTGCCCGACGGTGTTTCGTTCGGCTTCGTGACCGGGTGCCAGATGGCGCACGTCACGGCGCTCGCCGCTGCCCGGCACAGCGTCTTCGCGCGAGCCGGCTGGGACGTCAACGAGCGCGGGCTGATCGGCGCGCCACCCGTACACGTTCTGGTCGGCGCGGAACGGCACGCAACGATCGATCGCGCCCTGCGGTTGCTTGGGTTCGGTGCCGCCTCCGTGGTCTCGGTCTCGGCCGATCCACAGGGGCGAATGGTCCCAGCCGCGCTTCGCGAGGCGGTCGGTCGGGTCGATGGACCGACGATCATCTGCGCTCAGGCCGGCAACGTGAACACGGGCTCGTTCGATCCGCTCGAGGAGATCGCTGAGATCTCGCGCGAGGCGGGCGCTTGGCTGCACGTTGACGGGGCCTTCGGTCTGTGGGCCGCTGCCAGCCCGGCCCTGCGGCATCTGGTCGCCGGCGTCGATCGTGCCGACTCCTGGGCGACCGACGCTCACAAGTGGCTCAACGTCCCCTACGACAGCGGGATCGCGTTTTGCGCGCACCCAGAGGCCCATCAGGCCGCGATGAGCATTCGTGCCGGCTACCTGGTTCACGCAGATCCGGGCGGACCTCGAGACGAGCTGGATTGGAATCCGGAGTTCTCGCGTCGCGCGCGCGGCTTCCCGGTCTACGCCGCGATTCGCTCGCTCGGTCGCTCCGGGGTCGCCGAGCTTGTCGAGCGCTGCTGTGCTCACGCGCGTCACTTCGGCGAGGAGCTCGGAGCAGTCCCGAACGTCGAGGTGCTCAACGACGTCGTGCTCAACCAGGTCCTCGTCCGATTCCTCGACGACGCGGGCGACCATGATGCTCATACCCGCTCGGTGATCGAAGCCGTCCAGAACGACGGCACCTGCTGGCTGAGCGGCACGACCTGGCGCGGCATGCACGCGATGCGCATCTCGGTCTCAAACTGGGC
>DASXDD010000230.1:0-26355 GCA_036490775.1 Solirubrobacteraceae bacterium
CGTTGTCGCCCACGACCGGGTTCCCACCGGAGTCCTCGATGATCGCCGTGGCGGTCGTCGTTGACGCGCCATCGGCGGCGATCGAGCCGGGCGCGAGCATCACGCTCACCGATGCAGCCGGGCCCTGCTCGATCAGCATCGCCTGACCCGACACGCCCGCGGTGCTGTCAGTTGCGGTGATCGTCGCCTGGCCGGGTGTCGTCGAGCTCGTGACCGTGGCCGAGTAGGTCCCATCGCCGTTGTCGGTGGTGGTGCTGACTCCGTCGCCGGCATCGCTGGACGCGAAAGAGACGTTGTCGCCCGCGACCAGGTTTCCGGCGGAGTCCTCAACGGTCGCCTTCGCCGTCGTAGTCGAGCTTCCGTCGGCGGCGAGCGAGCCGGACGTGAGCACAACGCCCACCGACGCGGCCGGTCCCTGCTCGATTAGTGTCGCGCCGCCGGACCCGCCGGCCGTGTCGTCGGTCGCCGTGATCGTCGCCTGGCCTGGCGTCGTCGAGCTCGTGATCGTGGCCGAGTAGGTGCCGTCGCCGTTGTTCTGCACCTGGCCGATCACGTCGCCCGGATCGGTCGACGTGAACGTCATCGTGTCGCCGGTAACCGGCGCGCTGCTCGGATCGGCCACGGTCGCCGTAGCGGTGGTCGTCGTTACGCCGTCCGCGGGAATCGGGCTCTGCGACAACTGCACCGAGACGGTCGACGGATCGGCGAACGCCGGCGCGGCCGCGCACAGGCTGGGGACCATGGCCACCAGCGCCACTGCAATGCATCGCGGAAAAATCCTCTTGACCCGTCGGGCCGAGAAGCCCGCCGCAGTACTACTTCCTACCAATCGCACATCAAGCCCCTGGCTAGTGAGAATCCACGCTAGCCCACCAACGGCGATTGGTCACAAAAACTGTCGAAAGGGTTCAGGAGCGCGGGACATACACGAACGGAAGCTCGCCGGCGACCTCCGAAAGCCGCGGCGCGTTGTCGTCGCGCTCGGAGGTTCGGATCTCGATGTCGCCGGGCCAGTCGATCCCGATTTCGGGGTCATTCCAAGCAATTCCGCGTTCAATCGACGGGTCGTAGTAAGCCGAGCACTTGTACATCACGTCGGCGATCTCGCTGAGCACGATGAACCCGTGGGCAAAGCCGATCGGGCAGTAGAGCTGGTGGAGCTTCTCGTCGTCGAGCTCGAAGCCCTGCCAGCGCCCGAACGTAGGCGACCCACGGCGGATGTCGACCAGCACGTCGAGGATCGATCCACGCGCGCATCGCACGAGCTTGGCCTGGCCGGCGCCGACCTGGAAGTGCATCCCACGAAGGATCCCCTGGCCTGAGCGCGAGTGGTTGTCCTGGACGAACTCCTCGGTGATGCCGCGGTCGACGTATGCGCCGAGGCGATAGGTCTCCTGGAGGAAGCCGCGGTGATCACCGTGCACGGCGGGCTCGATCAGAATCGGTCCGTCAAGCTCTGCTGGGGCTTCGACGCGTCGCATCGTCATGACGAGGACTCTACGAGCAATCAGACGGGTAGATAGTGCACGTGCGTGATCTTCGGGTCTTGCGGGCCACGATTCGACAGGCGCGGCCTCTCGCGCGCGTTACTAGGCCATGAGCGATCGGGTCACGCGTGCGATTGTTGACGCGGCAAGCGCGGAGGGTGGTGCTCCTGCGGGTTGGCCGGGGACTTCGCGCTACCTGATGCCGATCGCAAACCAGCCGCTGATCTGCCATGTGATGCGCGAGCTGTCCAGCGGTGGGATCCAGACGGCCGAGATCGTCGCCTGCAGTCGCGTGCGCGAGCAGCTCGAGCGCCTGCTAGGCGTGGGCGACCCGTGGGGGCTGCAGCTCACGTACGCCGAAACGCCCGAGGACGGCGGTCGTCACGCAGTCGAGCGGGAGATCCGCCAGACGCTCTCGGAGGAGCCAGTGCTCGTATATCCGGGCGACTGCCTGTTCCCGGGACAGATCGAGCCGCTGCGCCAGCGCTTCAGCGTCGGTGACGTCGACCTCGTGCTGCTCGCGCACGCCGCGGGCGAGGCGTCGCGCGGGTGGGTGCGCAAGCTGATGCGAAGCGACGAGCAATCCTCGCGGGCTGCCGACACCGCGATGATCCTCAGCACGGCCACCCGCGACACGCTCGAGGCCCTCCCCTCCGACGCCGACGGGGAGGACAGCGTCGTCGAGTCGCTGCTCGCCGCAGAGCGCCCGTTCGCGGTCTGCGAGCTCGGCGAGCACTGGTGCTACAGCGATTCGACCGAGGAGTTGCTGGCGGGAAACCAGATCGTGATGGACTCGCTGTCGATCGTCCCTGTCCGCGGCGCGCTCGGTGACAGCAGCGAGATCCTCGGCCGCGTGATGATCAGCCCTTCCGCACGGGTGACCGCGAGCACGATCCACGGCCCTGCGGTGATCGACGACGACGCGGTCGTCGAGGACTCGTTCATCGGCCCGTATACGGCGATCGGGCCGGGCGCGATTGTCGCCGGCGCGGAGATCGACAACTCGATCGTGATGGCCGGCGCGGAGATCCGTCACCCCGGCTACCGGATCGAGGCCAGTGTGATCGGCGAGCGCGCGTCGATCACGCGCAGCTTCGACCTGCCCAAGGGCCTGCACCTCCGGATCGGTCCGGACGGCAAGGTCACGCTCAGCTGATCGGCTGACTCAGCTCGTAGAGCACGTCACAGTCGCCCAGCACCAGCGCCGGCCGGTAGCGACCGTGTAGGAGCTTGCTCTCCAGACGCTCGCGCTTCGCTTCCCAGCCCCACACCTCGAGCAGCAGGTATCGCGGGGCTTCTCGCGTGAGGTCCAGTGCCGACAGCCCCTCGCAGTCACCGCTGGGCATGTGCAGGCTCAGGAGATCCAAGCGGTCGATGCGAACTCGGTCGAGGATGTCCGACAGCGTGGCGCCCGCCGGGATCACCTCGACGAGCAGGCCGTGCCAGCCGTAGTCGCGCTCGAGCACATGTGTCGTCGAGTAGCCGATCCCGTCGCCGAGACCGACCTCGAGGAACGTGCCGTCGCGTCCGAGCAGCTCGGCGACGGCGCGGTCCACCCCCCCGAGATCCGGCGTCGAGTAGCGGCCAGAACCGAGCGCCTCGAATGCTACGCGTCGTGCACCTCGTGCCGAGCGCACGACCCGTGAAGCCCCCTTTGACGCTCGCTCGGCGATGGCATCAGCCAGCGAACCCATCAAAAGTTCAACGACGCTACCGATCTGGAACTTCCGGTCGAGCGGGCACTTCGTGGGTCTGCAAACTGGGCCAACGCCCACCCTCGACGCGGCCATCAGCCCGCCTAAATAGAATCGATGAACGTGCCCTCCCACGACGTCCTGATCATCGGCGCCGGCCTCGCGGGCCAACGCGCGGCACTGGCAGCCGCGCAGACCGGTGCGTCGGTGGCGATCATCTCGAAGGTCCACCCGGTCCGGTCACACTCGGTCGCGGCAGCCGGCGGCATCAACGCGGCGCTGAATCCCGAGGACAGCTGGGAATCGCACGCGTTCGACACCGTCAAGGGCTCTGACTACCTCGGCGACCAGGACGCGATCGAGATCATGTGCCGCGAGGCGCCGGACGAGATCCTGTGGCTCGAGCACGCGGGCGTGACCTTCCACCGCAACGAGACCGGTCACCTGGGCACCCGGGCGTTCGGCGGTGCTTCGGCGGCGCGCACCTACTACGTCGCGGACATCACCGGCCACGCGATCCTGCACGTGCTCTACGAGCAGCTGATGAAGCACGGAGACACCGTCGACCGCTACGAGGAGTGGTTCACGACCGACCTGCTCCAAGGCGAGGACGGCCGCTGCATCGGCGCGGTGTGCCGCAACCTTCGCGACGGCCGGATGGAGGTGTTCAACGCCAAGGCGACGATTCTCGCCTCGGGCGGCGCCGGCCAGGCATACAAGCCGACGACCAACGGCCTGATCGTCACCGGCGACGGGATCTCGCAGGCGTACCGGATCGGCGCGCGGCTGATGGACATGGAGATGATCCAGTACCACCCGACGACGCTGGCCGGCAACGGGCTGCTGATCACCGAGGGCGCCCGCGGCGAGGGCGCGTGGCTGCTCAACGCCAAGGGCGAGCGGTTCATGGAGACCTACGCGCCCAACAAGCTCGAGCTCGCCTCCCGCGACGTCGTGTCGCGCGCCGAGCAGACCGAGATCAACGAGGGCCGCGGCTTCCCCGACGGGACGGTCGCGCTCGACGTGACCAAGGTCCCGCGCCGGCGCACGCTCGAGGCGCTCCGCGAGATCGTCAACATCGGCCGCGACTTCGCCGGCACCGACATCACCCGCGAGCCGATCCACATCAAGCCCGGCCAGCACTACATCATGGGCGGCATCAAGACCGACGTCGACGGCCTGACGACGATTCCGGGGCTCTACGCCGCGGGCGAGGTGGCGTGCGTCTCGGTCCACGGCGGCAACCGCCTCGGCGCCAACTCACTGCTCGACACGCTGATCTTCGGCCGTCGCTCCGGCGAGCACGCGGCCAAGCAGGCGCTGCACATGCCGATGCCCAACACGCCCAACACCCGCCTGTCAGATGCGGAGAGCGCGATCACCGCAATCATGGATCGCAGCGAGGGCGGGCGGCGCGTGTCAGCGATCAAGAACGAGCTCGGCGAGACCATGAACGACTACGTCGCGGTGTTCCGTGACGCCGATGGTCTGGCAAAGGCGCTCGAGATCGTCCGGCGACTGAAGGAAGAGGCACCCAAGGCGGTGATCGACGACCGCGGCACGGTCTTCAACCAGGACGTGATCGGCGCGATTGAGCTCGGATACATGCTCGACGTCGCCGAGGCGATCGTGGTCGCCTCGATCGAGCGCAAGGAGTCGCGCGGCGCCCAGTTCCGCACCGACTTCCCTGACCGAAACGACGCCGAGTGGCTCAAGCACATCGACATTTCCGTCAACGGCACCGACGTACCGAAGGTCAGCTACTCCGAGGTCACGATCACCCGCTGGCAGCCCGAGGAAAGGACCTACTGAGCGCATGCCCGAGTACACGCTGAGGATCCGCCGCTACGACCCCGCCTCGGGCGAGGGCGCACACTGGGACGAGCACACGGTCGACATGCCCGGGACGCAGTCGGTGCTCGACGCGATCCTCGCGATCAAGGACGAAACCGACGGCTCGATCGGGATCCGCTGCTCCTGCCAGCAGGCGATCTGCGGATCTTGTGGCGTGCGGATGAACGGCAAGCCGGGGCTCGCGTGCAACACGCACCTCGTCGAAGCGGCCGAGCGCGGACATGGCAAGGGCTGGAACCCGCCCGATGAGGCTGGCGTTCCCGGCGAGCCCGACCCCGGAAATCAGGTGATCACGGTCGAGCCGATGGGCAACATGCCCGTGATCCGCGACCTGATCGTCGACATGGACGCGGTCCACTGGAAGAAGATCCAGCGGGTCACGCCTTGGCTGATCAACAAGGAGCCGGTGCCCGAGCGCGAGTACATCGTGCCCCACGAGAACATGGTCGACGTCACGCAGACGATGGCCTGCATCCAGTGCGGCGCGTGTGTGTCGGACTGCCTGTCGATGGAGATCGACCCCCTGTTCGTCGGGCCCGCGGCGCTCGCCAAGGCCTACAGGTTCGTCGGCGACCCGCGCGACGCCGAGCACTACGACCGCCTCAAGGACCTCTCCGAGGACGAGCACGGGATCTATGACTGCACGCACTGCTTTAGCTGCATCGACGCCTGCCCGAAGGGCGTGGACCCGATGAGCCAGATCATGCGCCTGCGCCGGGTGGCGGGTTCTGACGAGGAGATCGACGATCGCAACAACGGACACCGCCACGAGAACGCGTTCGTCAAGAACATCCGTAAGAACGGGCTGCTGCACGAGGCGGACCTGCTGCCCGACTCCTACGGCGGCAAATTCCACCCGCGCGCGGTTCCAGAGCTGCTGAGCTCGCTGCCGACCGCGGCGACCGCACTGCGGCGCGGCAAGATGACGCCAAAGGCCGTCCTCACGCACCCGCACAAGGCGCCGCCGGAGGTCAAGCGGATCTTCGACACAGTCGAGGGCCGTGAGCAGCGCAATGAGCTGAACCTGTACGTATCCGGATACGAGTCGGATTTGGAGGACGCCGAGGAATGAGAGTCGCCTACTGGCCGGGATGCGTGAGCCGCGGGTTCACGCCGGAGCTTCACGGTTCGATGGCGGCGGTCGCGCCGCTGCTGGACATTGAGCTGATCGAGCTCGACCGGGCCGCGTGCTGCGGCGCCGGTGTGATCGCCGAGCACAACCAGGAGCTCGCCGACACGCTCAACGCTCGGACGTTCGCGCTGGCCCAGCAGACCGACGGCGAGCTGATGATGAACATCTGCTCGACCTGTCAGGGCGCGCAGTCGGAGTGCCAGGAGCGGCTCGACGCCAACACCGAGTACCGCGAGCAGGTCAACGGCAACCTCGCCGAGGAGGGCCTTCGCTACGAGAAGGGCCTGACCAACAAGAACTTCCTGTGGCTGCTGGTCGAGGAGATCGGGCTCGGCGCGCTGCACGCGAAGGTCAAGCGCCCGCTGACCGACCTGCGGGTCGGGCCGTTCTACGGCTGCTACATCGTGCGCCCCGTCAACCGGCTCGGGATCGACTCCGAGCACCCTCGCGACCGTTACCTGCACCAGGTGATCGAGGCGCTCGGCGGGACCGTGATCGACTACGCGGGTGTCTACAAATGCTGCGGCTTTCCGATCATCACGATGAACAAGCACGCGTCGCTGTCGCAGGCCGGCCGCCACCTCGGCGACGCGATCGACGCCGAGGCCGATTGCCTGGTGGTCCCGTGCCCGCTGTGTCACCTCAACCTCGACCTCCAGCAGCCAGGCGCCGCGAAGGCCGTCGGCCGCGAGCTCGGGATGCCGGTGCTCCATCTCCCCCAGCTCGTCGGGCTGGCGCTTGGGCTCTCGCCCAAGGAGCTCGGCATGAACAAGCACATCATCCGCCCGACGTCGGTGATCGACTGGTCGACGTCGGTGGTCGCCGGGGCGGCTTAGGCCGCCGACGGTGCGCCCGCGCCTGCGCCGCCTCGCCAGATGGTGGCGGGGAATCGCGGCGGCGACCCCGACGCCACCGGCATTGCCTCCACCCAGCGCAGAGCCCGTCTCGCAGGACACGCAACGACGGCTCGACGATGCCCGCCAGCGCCTCAAGCAGTCGGTTCCGCCCCGAGACGACGCTTAACGACAAAAGGCGAGGCCCTGGAAGACCTCGCCCTTGTCATACCCCTGTCGTCCGCCCGATGGAAGGACCCTGGTGGGGGGCTCCCGCGCCCCCACTCAAGCATGAGTGAATACTTCCCTTTTGGAGCCCTTTCAGCGTCCCCTCAGCAGGGGGAACTTGGGGTGAGTGCGAAGCGGCGGTGGGGTGATACCCGCATCACCCTTCCGTTGAACGTGCCGATAAGCTCTTTCTTCCTACAGGCGCAGATAGCGCGAGAAAGATGATCAACAGCCCTTCTGTTCGTGTCGCCGTGGCCCAGTTCGAGGACATCGTCGCCCACGGTCTGCGCGCGCTGATCACCGAAGACGAGAGCCTTGAGCTGGTTGCTGACGGCGTCCCGCACGAGCAGTTGAACGCGGCGCTCTCGGCCCACAGCCCGGATGTGGCACTGCTCAACTTCGGCTCGCTGACGAGCGCGTCGGAGCTCCGTGAGCTGCACCACGCGTTCGCGCAGACGCGCCTGGTCGTGCTCGCCAACCGCCCGACCCCGTCCGAATGCCGCCAGATGCTCGCGTTTGGTGCGACCGCCTGCCTGGCCAAGAGCACCGAGGCGCGTGATGTGCTGCACGCCATTCATCTCGCCTCGCGCGGCCTGCACGTACTGCCGCCGGCGGGTTTGGAGGCGACAGACCTCTCCGGCCCGGACCTGCTGACCCCGCGCGAGGCTGAGGTCGCGGAGCTCCTACAGAGCGGACGCTCGAACGCCGAGATCGCGTCGACGCTGCACGTCAGCGTCGAGACCGTCCGCACGCACGCACGGCGGATCTACCGCAAGCTTGGCGTCAAGACGCGGCGCGAGCTGCGTGGGCGCCGCTGACGGCCGTCACCACGGCTGTCCGTAGCGCTCTGCGAACGCAAACTCCGAGACGGGCTTTCGCGACAGCTTGCGGGGCCAGGGGTCAGCGCGATGGCCGACCGAGATGTGCCCGGCGAGGACGATGCCGTCCGGTAGCGCCAGCAGCTTGCGCACCTCCTCCTCGGCCGGCACCAGAAGCGTCGTGAACGCCGCGCCGAGTCCCTCTCGACGGAGGCCGAGCAGGATGTTCTGCACGAACGGGTAGACGGAGGCTCCCCCGACGATGCTCGGCCGGTCAAGTGAGCTGTCAGTGATCGCGAGCGCCGATAGCTCGACGCAGATCACGAGATGCACCGGCACCTGGTCGAAGCTGTGGGCGAACTCGTCCGCGCCCTGGAGCATCCGCAGGCGGCCGGCCGGCAGGCCGCTCGCCTCCCCCGCGTCGAGCGCCGCGCGCCCGCCGGTCTCGATCATGTACTCGTCCCACGGAGCTTCGTAGAGCTCGCGCATCCGGCGACGCAGGTCGGGTTCGGTGACGACCACGACCCGCCAGCCCTGGCGGTTGCCGCCGCTGGGCGCAAACCGCGCGTTCTCGAACACCCGCTCGAGCACCTCTCGCGAGACCGGCTCGTCGGTGAACCGCCGCGTCGACGGCGCACACCGCATCAGCTCATACAGCTCGTCAGGCAACCTTGGCGAACCGGCGGTCGCCCGCGAGCAACTCGGCGATCTGGATGGCGTTGGTAGCGGCGCCCTTGCGCAGGTTGTCGGACACGACCCACATCGAGAGCGCGCGGGGGTGCGAGACGTCGCGGCGGATCCGCCCGACGAACACCTCGTCGCGTCCGGCGGCGCGCAACGGCGTCGGTACGTCCTCGAGCGCGATCCCTGGCGCGGCGGCGAGCAGCTCGACGGCCTGCTCGGCCGAAAGCTGCTCGCGGGTCTGGATGTTGACGGCCTCGGAGTGTCCGGTCCGGACCGGGACGCGCACGCACGTGACCGCGATGCCGATCGAGTCGTCCTCGAGGATCTTGTGGGTCTCGAACATCATCTTGCGCTCTTCGTCGGTGTGGTCGTCGCCGTCGATGAAGTTGCCGGCGGCGCCGATCACGTTGAACGCGATCGGCTCGGGATAGATCGACGGCGCCGGCGCATCGACGCCGTGCAGCGACGCATGGGCCTGGGTCTCGAGCTCCTCGACGGCCGCGTGGCCGGTGCCCGACACCGATTGGTAGGTCGCGACGATCAGTCGTTCGATCCCGACCGCCCGGTGGATCGGAGCGAGCGCGACGAGCAGCTGCATCGTCGAGCAGTTGGGGTTGGCGATCAGGCCCTGGTGGCGTTCGAGCGCGTGCGGGTTGACCTCGGAGACGACGAGTGGGACATCGGGGTCGCGCCGGAACGCCGACGAGTTGTCGATCACGACCGCGCCGGCCTGCACGAACCGCGGGCCCCACTGCCGCGAGCGCTCGGCTCCGGCAGAGAACAGCGCGATGTCGAAGCCACCGATGTCGGCGTCATCGTCGAGCACGCGCACCGGCAGTCCCTGGACCTCCTTGCCGCGGGAGCGCTCGGATGCGAACGGCACGATCTCGGCAGCCGGGAACTCGCGCTCACGCAGCAGCTGCAGCATCACCGTTCCGACGGCGCCGGTGCCACCGACTACCGCTACGCGGAGGTTCGAGCTCATCTGGGTCCTCCTTCGGGCTCGACGCCCCCGGCGCCGAGGTCGAACGCGCTGTGCAGTGCTTGGACCGCCTGCGGTACCGCCTCGGAGCGGATCACACAGGAGATCTTGATCGGCGACGTCGAGATCATCTCGATGTTGATGCCCTCCTCGGCGAGCGTCTCGAACACCTTCGCTGCGACGCCGGGGTGCGAGCGCATGCCGGCGCCGACAATCGACACCTTGCCGATCTGCTGGTCGGTGTCGATCCGGGCGATCCCGAGATCGCTCGCGACCGGCTTCAGTGCAACCTGGGCGTCCGAAAGGTCCTCCTGCATGATCGTGAACGACACCTCGGCGTCGCGGCCCTCCTCGAGCGGCTCGTTCTGGATGATCGTGTCGATGTTGCAGCCGGCCTGCGCGAGCGCGCCGAAGATCGCCGCGGCGGCCCCCGGACGGTCCGGTACGCCGAGCAGCGTGATCCGAGCTTCCTCGGTGGAGTGCGTGACGGCGGTGACGAGTGGACGTTCCATGGTCTCTTCCTCTCCGAGCACAAAGGTACCGGGGCCCGAGTCAAAGCTTGAGCGGCAGTGGATTCGCACGCTGTGCGTGCGCGCGTATTCGACCGAGCGAAGCTGCAGGACCTTCGCCCCGGACGCCGCCATCTCGAGCATCTCCTCGAAGCTGACGACCGAGAGCTTGCGGGCGTCCGGGACGATCCGGGGGTCGGCCGTGAACACCCCCGCGACGTCGGTGTAGATCTCGCACACCTCGGCGCCGACCGCGGCGGCGAGTGCAACCGCGGTCGTGTCCGAGCCGCCGCGCCCGAGCGTGGTCACGTCGCGACTGGTCGAGACTCCCTGAAATCCCGCGACCAGCACGATCCGGTCCTCGTCGAGCGCTTGGCGGATCCGGTCGGCGCGGACGTCGAGGATCCTCGCCTTCGTGTGCGAGGTATCGGTCACGATCCCCGCTTGGGAGCCGGTCAGCGAGATCGCGCGATGACCGAGGTCATTGATCGCCATCGCGCACAGTGCGCAAGAGATCCGCTCGCCTGTTGACAGCAGCATGTCCATCTCGCGGCGGTCGGGATGCGGCGAGATCTCCTCGGCCATCGCGATCAGCTCGTCGGTCGTCTTGCCGCGTGCCGACAGCACCGCGACGACGCGCTTGCCGCTGTCGCGCTGGTCGACGATCCGCTGCGCCGCGCGCTTCAGCCGCTCGGCGTTGGCGACCGAGGTACCGCCGAACTTCATCACGACGGTCTCCGGCGCGACGGTCGTCATCTACACCGCCCGGCGCCCGGCCAGCGCACGTCCCAGTGTCAGCTCATCGGCGTACTCGAGGTCGGCGCCGACCGGCAGGCCGCTGGCCAGGCGCGTGACCGTGATCTCTGGCGAGACCTCACGCAGACCCGCCGCGATGTGCAGCGCGGTCGCCTCGCCGGTCGTCGTCGGGTTGGTCGCGACCACAACCTCGCGCACGTCGCCGTCGCGGATCCGTTCATACAGCTCGGCGATCTTGATGTCCTCCGGATCGACGCCGTCGATCGGCGACAGCGCGCCGCCGAGCACGTGGTAGCGGCCTCGGAACTCGTGCGTGCGCTCGATCGAGATCACGTCCGATGGCTCCTCGACGACGCAGATCACGTCCGTCTCGCGCCGCTCATCGGCGCAGATCCGGCAGCGCGGCCCGTCGGCAAGGTTGAAGCACACCTCGCACAGACCGATCCGCTCCTTGACCTCCTTGATCGCGTCGGCGAGCGCGAGCGCCTCGTCGTCACTCGCACGCAGCAGGTGGAACGCCAAGCGTTGGGCGGTGCGGCCACCAACGCCTGGGAGCTTCGACAGCTCGGTGATCAGCCGCTGGACCGGAGGTGCATACACGGCTGCGGGCCGCTACATGCCGGGGAGCCCAAGGCCCCCGAGTCCGCCGGCGATCCCTCCGAGCTTCGACGACGCCAGATCCTGAGCAGATCCCAGCGCTCCGTTGACCGCCGCCGTGATCATGTCCTGAAGCAGCTCGACGTCCTCTGGGTCGACGGCCTGCGGGTCGATCTTGATCGACTTGACGACGAGATCGCCGCTGACCTGGACGGTGACCATTCCGCCTCCGGCCGCGGCCTCGACCACCTCGTCCTTGAGCGCGTCCTGCGCCGCCAGCATGTCCTCCTGCATCTTCTGGGCCTGCTTGAGCAATTGCTGCATGTTCGGTTGCGGCATCAGCCACTCGCCTCGCCTTCGTGTTGTGACGTGTCTTCGCCGGGCAGCTCCTCGGCGTCGAACTCCTCCATGAAGCGTCGTACCAGCTCCTCACCCGAGAGCGACGGCTCAACCGCCGGCTCGGCTTCCGGCTCGTCCTCGCGCAGCTCGTAGCGGAGCGCGACCCGATGGCCGGTCACAGTCCGCAGCGCCTCGGCGGCGACGCGCCGATGGTCGTCCTGTTCGGCCTTTCGCTTTAGAAACGAAGCGCCGTGGGGGAACGCGAGCGTCAGCTCGCGCTCGCCGACCGACACCGGCCGGGCAGCCTCGAGCGCCGACGCGAGCATGAGGTTCTCGCCGCGGACGAGCTCGAGCACCGCGGGCCACGAGCTGATCGCGGTGTCCAGGTCGAGCGCGTCGGTAACGGGCGCTACCGGCTGCAGCGCTGGGGCTGCCGGCTCCGGCGCCGGGTCCGCCGGCTCCGGCGCGACTGGCGCCGCTTCAGGAGGGGGGACCGCGGCCTCGGGCTCGGGATCGGCCCGCGCGGCGGGAGCGGAGCGGAGCCCCTGCTCGAGCCGCTCGATCCGCGCCAGCAGCGCCGCCGTCGAGGGGTCGACCTCGGGGGCGGCAGCCTTGATCAGCACGAGTTCGAGCTGAATCCGCGCCTGGGCGCCGTTGGCGGTCGCGTCGAGCGCCTGGGCGACGAGATCGAGCAGCCGGACGGCGTCGGTCTTGGGCAGCGCCTGCGCCTGGTCAGCGAGGCGACGATCGCGATCGACGGTCACACGGAGCTCGTCGGGAACCTCGCCGAGCACCTGCACGGTCAGCAGTTCGCGCGCGTGTACCTCAAGGTCGCGCAGAACCTGGCCCGGATCGCGGCCGGATTCGGCGAGCGTGTTCGCGGCCCGCAACGCTGACGCAGGGTTGGCGGCGGCGATCGCGTCGACTACCGCAAACAGCTGCTCGGAGTCGGCGATCCCGAGTACGGCGAGCACGTCGGCGGACTCGATCCGCTGACCGCCGGCGTAGGTGACGAGCTGCTCGAGCGTCCCGAGCGCGTCGCGGAAGCTGCCGGTGGCGTGACGGGCGACGAGCGCGACCGCGCCCGCGTCGATCTCGATCCCCTCGGAGTCGACGACCCGCTGAATTACGGTCGCGACCTGCTCGACCGACGGGCGGCCGAAGTCGAACCGGTGGCAGCGATCGACGACTGTGGGCAGCACCTTCTGGGCCTCGGTCGTGGCGAGCACGAAGATCGTCCGCGGCGGCGGCTCCTCGAGTGTCTTCAGAAACGCGTTCCACGCCTGCGAGGACAGCATGTGGGCCTCGTCGAGGATGTAGACCTTGTGGCGGCCCGAGACCGGCGCGTAGGCGACCTTCTCGCGCAGGTCGCGGATGTCGTCGACGGAGTTGTTGGACGCCGCATCCATTTCGATCACGTCGAGCGAGGTCGCGTTGGCGATCGACACGCACGAGTCGCAGGTCCCGCACGGGGTGGTGGTCGGGCCGTTTTCGCAGTTCAGGCACGCCGCGAGGATCTTCGCCATGCTCGTCTTGCCGGTCCCGCGCGAGCCGACGAACAGGTAGGCGTGGTGGACCTTGCTCTGCTCGACGGCGTTGTCGAGCGTGCGCACGACGTGCTCTTGCCCGACGACATCGGCGAACGTGCGCGGGCGGTGGCGGCGGTAGAGAGAAGGTCCGGTCGACACGGTCGTTTCGAGTCTAGTGACGGCTCCGACGGTCCAGTTGTGCGGCGGGCGGGCGCGAACCGAGCGTGGCGAGGACAGAGGAACGAAGGGGTAGCAGCGCCAGGCCGAGGGGACCGATGGCCGAGGCGGTTGGCGACGCCCAGGACGGAAGTCTGGCGCGGTAACTCGCGTTGGTCCCGAAATTCTCAACTAACTAGATTGACTTTGTCATGATCGACACGATTGCCGAACCCGAAGTCGTAGCCGTGGAGGCTGTCGACCGCGGCGCACCGCCGGCCGGAGCTGAAGGCGCCACGAAGAGCTCCCCCACCGCGCGCCTGAGCCGGGTCACCGCCCGCTTGACGCTGACCAACGGGAGCGTCGCCCTTGTGGGCATCCTCACCGGCCCGTTGCAAGCTCGCGCGCTGGGACCTGTGGGGCGGGGCGAGCTTGCGGCCATCATGACTCCGCTCGGCTTCCTGCCGACCCTGGCGAGCGTCGGACTCGGCACCTACGTCGAGCGCGAGGTGGCCCGAGGCAGACGCCCCGGTGTCGCCGTCGGCTCACTGCTGCCGGTATGCCTCGGCATCGGCTTCGCGATTGCGGCCGTGTCGCCCCTGATCGCCGGCGCTTTGGCGAATGGGCGCCCCGTCGTGTACGCGATGCTCGTGCTGGGCCTCGTCTTGTTCCCGCTCAGCGCGTTCATTCTCACGCTGATCAACGTCGCGATCGGGCTCGAGGATTGGCGACCGGTGATGACGTGTCGCGTCATTCCCCCGACCGCCCAGCTGATTTTCATCCCCGTGCTCTTCCTGACGCACACGCTCACGGTCACCAGCGCCGCGATCCTCAGCTTCGGGGCAAGCATGATGCTGTTACTGCCTCTGCTGGGTACATGGCGGCGATGCCGCCCGCTTGGTTTCGAGCTCGCGGAACTGAGGACGGGGGTGGCCTATGGAGCCAAATGCTGGGTCGGTGGCCTGAGTAGCCTCGCGAACGCCCGCCTGGACCAGCTGCTGATGGTCGCGCTGGTTTCCTCGCGCGTTCTCGGGTTGTACGCCATCGCTGTCACCCTGGCCACGTTCTTCATCAGCCCAATAGCGTCGGCAGTCGGCACCGCCGCTGGTCCGCGAGTGTCTCGGGGAGCCGACGATCTGGCGCGAAGACTTTGCCGTATGACCCTGTACGCAGCGGCGGTCCTAGGGCTGGCCGTCGCCGTACTGAGCCCGTTCGTGCTTCGGTATGCATTCGGACCAGCGTTCGCGGACGCGCTACCGATGACCCTGATCCTGCTTGTGGGTACGGTGCCGAACGCGGCCGGCGGAATCCTCAGCATGTCGGTTTCGGCCGGCGGTCACCCGGGATACGCCGCCCGTGGAGAGACGGTAGGCCTCGTCGTCACGGTTGCCGGCTTGGCGGTGGCACTTCCGACGCTCGGAGATGTGGGCGCCGCTCTTGTCAGCGTCGCGGCATACACCGCACAGTTCGCGTACATGGTGCGCGCCGCGAAGCGATTCCACGGCGGTCGTTACCGCGACTACCTGGTACTCAACACGCACGACAGACAGACGCTGAGCGCTGTTCTGAGGCGTCGCGTCGCCCGACTCTTTATGCGTCGGTGAGGGGCGCGTAAGCACGCGCCCCTCGCCAATGCCTAGGCTCCGACGGTCGCGCCGACGGCCTGCTCGATGCGCTCGCCGAGCCCCTGATCGACGTTCTTCCAATACTCGAACGCGCGCGCGAGCACCTTGTCTGAAACGCCGTCGGACAGATGGCCCGCGATGTTCGAGACCAGCCGCTCGCGCTGCTCGTCGTCGAGCACCTCGCGGACCTGGGTGCCGGCCTGGCCGAAGTCGTCATCGTCAGACCGGGGTGTGTAGGCCGACCGGACCATGCCGCCGTCGGCAGCCCACAGCCCCGCGTCGTCGGTCTTCGACGGGTCGGCCTTCGGGCCACCGTAGGAGTTGGGCGCATAGACAGGGTCGGTGACGTTGACGTGCCGGCCGACGCCGTCCTTGCTGTAACTCTCCACCGGCACGTGCGGGGTGTTGACCGGGATCTGCTTGTAGTTGACCCCGAGCCGCGCCCGGTGGGCGTCGGCGTATGAGAACCCGCGCGCCAGCAGCATCTTGTCCGGGCTCAGCCCGATCCCCGGCACGAGGTTGTTGGGCTCGAATGCGGCCTGCTCCATCTCGGTGTGGAAGTCGGTCAGGTTGCGATTGAGCGTCATCGTCCCAACCTGGATCAACGGGTACTCGCTGTGCGGCCACACCTTGGTCAGGTCGAACGGGTTAAAGCGGTAGTCCCTGGCCTCCTCGAACGGCATGATCTGCATGAACAGCGTCCAGCTCGGGAAGTCGCCGTCGCGGATCGCGTCGAACAGGTCCTTGCGGTGATAGTCGGGCTGCTCGCCGGCGATCCGGTCGGCCTCCTCCTGGGTGAGGCACTCGACGCCCTGATCGGTCTTGAAGTGGTACTTGACCCAGAACTTGTCGCCGGCGGCGTTGACCCACATGTAGGTGTGGCTGGAGTAGCCGTTCATGTGGCGGTAGGTCTGGGGGATGCCGCGGTCACCCATCAGCCACGTCACCATGTGCGCCGACTCCGGCGACAGCGTCCAGAAGTCCCACTGCATGTCGTGGTCGCGCAGCCCGTTGTCGGCGCGGCGCTTTTGGCTGCGGATGAAGTGCTGGAACTTCATCGGGTCGCGGATGAAGAAGATCGGCGTGTTGTTGCCGACCATGTCGTAGTTGCCCTCGCTCGTATAGAACTTCAGCGCGAAGCCGCGCGGGTCCCGCCACGTATCGGGGCTCCCGCTCTCGCCCGCAACGGTGGAGAAGCGGGCCAGCATCTCGGTCTTGACGCCGGGCTGGAACAACGCGGCCCGCGTGTAGGCGCTGACGTCCTCGGTCGTCTCGAACACGCCGAACGCGCCGGAGCCCTTCGCGTGCGGCTGGCGCTCGGCAATCCGCTCGCGGTTGAAGTTGGCCATCTGCTCGATCAGGTACTGGTCCTGAAGCAGGATCGGTCCGTCCGGGCCGACGGTCAGCGAGAACTCGTCGCTGGCGACCGGGCTGCCCCCATCGGTTGTGGTGCGAGCTGGCTTGTCGGTCATCTGGCGCTCTCCTTCTCGATGGATTTGGACGTTGTCTGACAGGTGGGGCACAGACCCCAGAACGTGACCTCGGCCTCGTCGATCGCGAAGCCGTTCGCCTCCGGAGGCGACAGGCACGGCGGCTCGCCGAGCACACAGTCGACATCGGTGATCGCGCCGCACGAGCGGCAGACCGCGTGGTGGTGGTTGTCGCCCACGCGCGTCTCATAGCGGGCCGGGCTGCCGGCAGGCTCGATCCTGCGCACCAGGCCCGCTCTGGCCAGCGCGCCGAGAACGTCGTAGACCGCCTGGGTTGAGATCGTCCCGATGCGATCGCGCACGGCCAGCAGAACCTGATCTGTGGTCATGTGCTTGCCATCGGTCACCTCCGACAGCACTGCGATCCGAGGGGCGGTGGCACGCAGGCCGGCATCGCGCAGCACGGCAGCGAGTTCGACGCGACTCGTCGAGGTCATTGCAACGGTCGTACCCACAATGGAGAGATTCCATTCTGGATTTGCATCCAGAAAAAGCGCCGTTCGGAGGCGTCCCCGATCAACGCCTCCGACGATGCCGCGGTGCCGCGTCAGGCGGCGGCGTGCTGGTGCGCGTGGAAGTAGTGGCCAGCGTCGAGGTCCTCGACGAGGCCGGGGTGCGTTGGCTTCCATCCCAGCTGCCGCTGGGTGATCGCGCTAGAGGCGGGCGCGTCGAGTGCGAAGAACGCGCCGATCCAGCCGAAGTGCTCGGCCGCCTGGTCCGGGGCGATGGATACGACCGGCACATCCAGGTGACGGCCGATGATCTCGGCAATCTGGCGGGTTGGCACGCCCTCGTCGGCGATCGCGTGGAACACAGAGCCCGCCGGGGCATTCTCGAGCGCCAGGCGGTACAGGCGCGCCGCGTCGAGCCGATGTACGGCCGGCCAACGGTTGGAGCCGTCACCGACGTAGCCCGACGTGCCCTTGGTGCGAGCGATCTCGATCAGGAACGGGACGAACCCGTGGTCGCCCTCGCCGTGCACTGACGGCCCGGGCCGCACGATCGACAGGCGCACCCCACGATCGACCAGCGCCCCGGCCGCCACTTCGACCGAGGCCCTCGGGTGGGCGTGTGGCCCCGGCTGCGCCCTGTCCTCCTCGGTCGCGATCTCGCCCGGCTTGACCAGCGCGGTGCCGGTGGTGATCACCAGCGGCCGGCCGGTGCCCTCAAGCGCCGCGGCGAACGTCTCGATCGCGCGCAGCTCGGTCTGCGCCGCGTCATCCATCCGCGAGAAGTCGTGGATATAGGCGGTGTGGATCACGCCGTCGGCAGCGCCGGCGCCCCGAGCGAGGCTGTCGAGGTCCTCCAACGAGCCGCGGTGCACCTCGGCCCCGGCCCTTGTGAGTGCCTCGGCGCCCTCATCGGAGCGAGCTAGACCGACGGCCTGATGTCCGGCGCCGAGCAGCTCGGCGACAACCGCCGACCCGATGAATCCAGTGGCGCCTGTAACGAATACGCGCATGAGAAATCCTCCGTCTCGAAGTGAGTGGTTGGACGGCTGGAGCCGATCTGATCCGCGCGGATGGACCGATGTCAGTCGCTGTCATCACACTACCACACCGATGACAGTCGCTGACATCAACTACGATTAGACGCATGACTCGGTGGCAGCCAGACGCCCGCGGCCGGCTCGAGCAGGCGGCGCTCGAGCTCTACGCCGAGCGCGGCTTTGAGAACACCACGGTCGCGGAAATCGCCAAGCGGGCTGGGCTCACCGAGCGAACGTTCTTCAGGCACTACGCCGACAAGCGCGAGGTGCTGTTCGGAGGCGCAGGCAGCCTCCAGGACACGCTCGTCAACACCGTCACCGACGCGCCCGAGTCGCTGTCGCCGCTGGATGCAGTCGCCGTCGGTCTCGACGCCGCGGCGGACCTGCTCCAGCAGCGCCGGGAATTCTCGCTGCGGCGCCAGGCGATCATCACCGCGAACCCCGAGCTCCAGGAACGCGAGCTGATCAAGCTCGCGTCACTCGCTTCGGCGATCGCCGAAGCGCTGCGCGGGCGCGGCGTCGAAGAGGCTGCGGCAAGCCTGACCGCCGAGACCGGGATCGCGGTCTTCCGAACCGCGTTCGAACGGTGGATCGACGAGCGCAACGATCGGGACTTCGCGTCGCTGATCCGCGACTCGCTGCAGCAGCTGCGAACCCTGACCGCGCCCGCCTGAAGGCGGGCGCCCGGGTGAAAGTGACCGTGCACCCTCCGTCGAAGCCGGTTCCCGGGGGGCCTCCAGAGTCTCGTGATTCCGGTCCAGCGCTCCCACAGCGCCTGGGGCGTACCGCTTAAGGCTGCTTCCTTCCGGACCTGACCTGGTTCACGGGGCTCCACCGCTGCGGGACCGAACCATCAGCACCACGGGACACGGCGCTGACCCCGGGGCCTGTGCCCCTCGAGAGGGAATTCAGCCCCGCTAGAGCGGATTGCGGGTACAGGGCACCGCTAGCACCCCGCCTAGCACGGTCAACTCAGATCCTATCGCTGCGCGCCAGGCTCGCATGGCGGCGCCCAAATCTGCGCTGCGGCGCCCGCTATCGTCCGCGCTCATGACCGTAGGAGTGGTTGGGCTTGGATATGTCGGATTGCCGCTGGTCGTGGCGTTTGCCGAAGCCGGCGACCGGGTGATCGCGCTGGACATCGACCCGCTGAAGGTTGCGGCCGTCGCCAAGGGCACGTCGTACATCGAGGACATAGCGTCCGAGCGACTGCAGGCGGTGCTCCCGAACATCCGCGCAACCCACCGCTACGCCGACCTCGCGCAGGCAGAGGCAGTTCTGATCTGCGTCCCGACGCCGCTGACCGAGAACCGCGAGCCCGACCTGGGCCCGCTGGATTCGGCCGCGCAGTCGCTGGCCCAGGTCGTCCAGCCCGGCCAGCTGATCGTGCTCGAGTCGACTACGTACCCGGGCACCACACGCGAGCGTCTCGTGCCGCTGCTAGAGGCATCGGGGCTGATCGTTGGCCAGGACCTCAACGTCGCCTTCTCACCCGAGCGCGTCGACCCGGGACGCACCGACTACACGCTGCGCAACACGCCCAAGGTCGTCGGCGGGTACACGCCGGCGTGCGCCGAGCGAGCCGAGCAGCTCTACGGCCGTGTCTGTGACGAGATCGTCAAGGTCTCGACGCCCGAGGCGGCCGAGATGACCAAGCTGCTGGAGAACATCTTCCGCTCGGTCAACATCGCGCTGGTCAACGAGCTGGCGATGCTCTCCGACCGGATGGGGATCGACATCTGGGAGGTCGTCGACGCGGCCGCCACCAAGCCCTACGGGTTCATGCGCTTCGAGCCCGGCCCAGGGATGGGTGGCCACTGCCTGCCGGTCGACCCGTTCTATCTCACGTGGCGCGCGCGCGAGTTCCACATGTCGACCGAGTTCATCGAGCTGGCCGGGAAGGTCAACCAGCAGATGCCCTATCACTGCGCCGAGCGCGTCGAGCGCGCTCTCAACGACGTCGCCAAGCCAGTCAAGGGCTCTCGGATCCTGATCCTCGGCACCAGCTACAAGGGCGGCGTCGGCGACATCCGCGAGTCGCCGGGACTGCGGATCATCGAAGTGCTGGCCGAGCGGGGCGGGCTGATCAGTTACCACGACGAGTTCGTGCCGTCGCTGCCCGACTTCGGCCTCGAGAGTGTGCAGCTCGACAGCGCGGTCGAGGAAGCCGACGCGGTCGTGCTCGTGACCGCGCACCCGGGCATCGACTACACCGCGCTCGCCGAGCGCAGCGCGCTGTTCGTCGACCTGCGCGGCGTCACCCGCGGTGTGGCGCTCGAGAACCTGATCCGGTTGTAAGGCCGGCGGTCTTGACCGGCCGCCCGCCGGTCAGCTTGGACGCGGATGCTCGAATGGGAGATCCTGCAGGCGAACCCGATCGGGCTCGATCAACGAGACGATCGCGGATCGGACCGGGAAGTCGCTCCCGATGTAGCGATTGCTCATCCGATCCATGATTGCGATCGCTTCCTCGCCGGTGCGCTCCTCGACGACATGGCCGCGAATGATCGCCGCGCGGTACGGGTTGTGCTCGTCGCAGACGGAGATCGCGACGCGACCGTCGCGGCGTAGGTTCCGGACCTTGAGGTTCTCCTGAGCGGAGAAGATCGCCAGGAGATCACCCTCGACGCCTATCCACACAGGCGAGACATGCGGTGCTCCGTCGGCCATCAGGGTCGCAACGTGCGCCATGTTGCGCGCCTCGAGCAGCTCTCTGAGCTCGCTGGAAAGCTTGGGCATGGCGCCAATCTACGGCCTTACCGCCGTTACGCCAAGCGCTGATAGGTGGACGCGTAGAATCTCCGCCGAGGGCGCGTAGCTCAGTGGGAGAGCGCTCGCTTCACACGCGAGAGGTCGCTGGTTCGAGCCCAGCCGTGCCCATTCGGATTTGCAGGTTTATCGCCAACCTGCGGGTTCAAACCCCAATGACTGCGATTACCGCGCGTACGAACAGGCGGTCGAGGTGCAGGCGAGTCGCAGTCGCAGGCCGGAGCGGGCGCGGTCGGCGACTACGTTGCCGTCGAAGATGCCGATGGCCGGTGCAAAGTGGCACGCCTCCGAGTCGTGCGTCGCTATCCGCATGCATCCGTAGACATCGGGCGACGACGGACCCGACCTGATCCCCACGTAGCCACGATTTTCGGCGAAGCGAGCACCACGCTCGGCCAATGCCACTTGGCATGACCTGGAGCCCGCTCGGATGTCCGTCGTCAATTGGCCTGGCGCTGGCCGCCGCCGAGGAAGGACTCGACGAAGTCGGGGTTGGACGCCAGATCCGAGGGCCTGCCCTCCATGCGAAGCTGGCCTCCCCCGAGGACGTAGGTTCGGTCTGAGATCTCCAGGACTGCCTTTGCCCGTTGCTCGACGATCAGCACGGATGCCCCAGTGGCGGCGAGGCTTCGCACGTGCTCCTGAAGCACGGTCGAAGCGATTCTCGGCGCGAGGTTTGCCGTGGGCTCGTCGAGCACCACAAGCGACGGCTGGAGCATCAGCGCTCGACCCATGGCGAGCATCTTGCGCTCGCCCCCGCTGAGCTTTCCTGCGCGACGGCTCACCATCTGTCCAAGCCGGGGAAATACGCCCAGCACGTGCTCGACACGCGCCGAGACCTGCCGAGAAGGGAGTAGGTAGCCACCCATCTCCAGGTTTTCGCGCACCGTGAGTGGAGGGAACACATCATCGACCTGCGGCACGTATCCGACTCCGATGCGAGCCACGTTCTCGGTCGGCCAGCCGGTGACCTCACGGTCGCCCACGTACACCTTGCCGGACATGATCTCCACCAGCCCGACGAGGCCCTTCAGCAACGTGCTCTTGCCCGAGCCGTTGGGCCCCACGATCGAGACCACTTCGCCCGGCTGCACCGCGATCGAGATCCCGTGGATCACAGGACTGCCTTCGTATCCGGCGGTGAGCTCCTCGGTACGCAGCGAGACACCGTCGACCTTGTCCTGCAGCAACAGCGCCGCGCCCTGGCCATCAACCGACAAGGTAAGCCTCGACAACCTCTTCGCGGGCACGGAGCGTAGTCATCGTCCCCTCGGCCAACAGGCGTCCTTCGGCCAGCACGATCACCGGGTCACAGAACTCATCCATGATCGAGAGCTCGTGCTCCACCATGACCACAGTCATGCCGGCCTCGCACAGGCCGACGAGTTGCATGCCGATCTGGTGGGCCAGGCGAGGATGCACACCGGCCATCGGCTCGTCCAGCAGTAGGACCTCTGGCTCGGTCATCAGCGCGCGCATGATCTCAACCAGTCGCCGCTGTCCGCCGCTGAGATCCCCGGCGTACCGATCGGCCAGCGACAGCAGGCCGAATTGCTCCAGGGTCGCGGTTGCCCGTTCGATCGCGTCACGCTCCTGGGCGCCCCAGTAGCGCTTGCCGAGCAACGCCCCGCCGAAGCTCTCGCCCTTCTGGCCGGGGATTGCGGTCAGCAGGTTCTCGAGCACGGTCAGGCGCTTGAATTCGCTGGCTAGCTGGAACGTCCTCACCAATCCCTGCTGGGCGCGGCGGTAGGCGGGCAGTCTCGTGACGTCCCGTCCTCGGAAATAAATCTTCCCCGCGGTCGGCTCCAGCGTGCCCGCGAGCATGGCCAGCGCGGTTGATTTTCCGGCGCCGTTGGGACCGATGATCCCGGTCAGCCGGCCGCGCTGAAAGGACATCGTCACGTCGTCGACGGCGCGCACACCCTCGAAGCTCCGCACGAGGTCCTGACACCGCAGGATGATCGGATCCGCCTCGAGCTGTTCGCTCGGCGCGCCGGCCACGCCCGGCCGCGCGAGCGATCCGTTGCTCGGGGCTGGCTTGACGGCGTCCGCGCGATCGCCCAGGATCTTCCTTCTGCGTTCCGGCAGGATGCCCTGAGGCCGGAACCAGAGGAAAAGCAGGATCAGCAGGCCGATCACGACCCACTGCAGCGCCGGAATCAGGTTGGGGTTGTTGGCCACCGGCGGGATGTAGCGGGTGGCCTCCTCGAAGGCGACCGGAACCAGGATCGCGCCGAGGACGGCTCCGCGATGGTTTCCCAGCCCGCCGATGATCACCGCCGCGAATAGGACAACCGTCTCGGCGTAGCCCCAGGCCTGGGGATCCCAGAGGTTGATAAAGCCGACGAGAATCGCACCCGACAACCCGGCGATCGCACCGCCCACGACCAACGATGAGGTCCGCAGCGATCGGAGGTTCTTGCCCAGGGAATCGGCGACGACATCGTTGTCACGCATCGCGCGCAGCGTCCGGCCGTAGGGCGAGTTGGTGAGTCTGGTGACAAAGGCATAGGTGAGCAGGGCGAGGAGCACCGCGACGATGCCGTACCCCCACTGGTAGTTCGCTGACAGGGGGTTGAACGCGTGCTCGAGCGGCGCGGGAACGAGCGAGAGGCCGGCGGCCCCGTTGACCAGCGGCTTGTAGTTGGTTGCCAGGAGGTTGAACATGACCGCCGTGACGAGCAGCCCTACGGCAGCGAAGTCACCCCGTAACCGGCGACCCACCAGCACGGTGAACGGCATCGCCAGCAGGCCGCCGACGATCGCCGCCCCGATCCAGGGGAACGGGAACGGGAGATGGAGCCCGCCGATGTAGGTCTGAAAGCCGCCGTTGGCGCTGGAAGCCGGCAGCGAGAGGACGGCCGCGGCATATGCACCTGCGGCTTGGAAGATGATGAAGCCGAAGTTGGTCACCCCGGCAATGCCGAACTGCTGGCTCAGCCCCAGGCAGGCGATCGCATCAACGCCGGCGTAGACCAGGAGCGTGGTTATGTAGTAGACCAAACGAGGCTCCCTCGCTTAGGCCGCCGCCCCGAGCAGTCCGTTCGGACGCACGGCCAGCATGACCAGCAGGATCATGAAGGCGATCACGTTCTTGTAGTCAGAGACCACGATCGAAGCGCTGACCTCTGTAGCCAGACCGATCACCAGCGCGCCCAGCATCGCCCCGTACGGCTCGCCCGGCCCACCGAGGAACACCGCGGCCAGAATCAGGACCAGGAAGATGTCGGTGCTGGTCGCGCCGAAGGTGCCCGAGTTGACCGCGAACGTCAGCCCGGCCAGCCCGCAGAGCGCTCCCGTGATCAGCCAGGTGAGCATCACCACCCGATCGGTGCGGATGCCACAGTTGCGGGCCAGATCGCGGTTGGCCGCCGTGGCCCGCATGGCCTTGCCCAAGCGCGTGTAGCGAATCAGGCCGTGAACAGCCAGCATCACAACGACGCTCAGACCGATGATCCCCAACTGCACGACGGTGAGCTCGATCGAGCCGACCTTGACCAGCTGGCCCTGATTGAGCGAGTAGGACACATTCGTGGGACCGGCCAGCGCCTGCGTGCCGAACACGAGGATCAGAGTCATGCCAAGCGCGACGATCACCATCGCAATCGGTGAGGTGCCCTTGCGCTGAAACGGCGTGTAGATCACGTTGTTGAGGAACACCGACAGTGCGGCCCCGGCAGCGATCGCCGCCAACGCCGCAATCCAGATGCTCACGCCCGCGTGGTTGAGCGCGTAGGCGGCGTACGCGCTCACAACCATCACCCCGCCATACGCCAGATTCAGGACGTTTGTCACAGCGAACTGCAGCGTGAAGCCGACTGCCGCCAGCGCGAGCACCGCCGCTGAGACCAGGCCGAACCCGATCGACGTGACGAAGATGCTCCCCGTCGTCAACACGTTGCGTTCACCTCATTACAGGCCCAAGGCCCGCAGCTGGCTCGTCGAGAGACTCCCGATGACCTTCACCGTCCCGTTGGGGGTGTAGTTATCGACCTGGAAGAGCCCGGCCGAGTCGTGATAGGCATCGAAGCTCGTCGGACCTCCCGGTCCCTCGTAGCGGATCTTCTGGCCGGCCTTCAGAGCCGCGGCTCCCTGGGCGAACGAGTACACCACCTTCGCCCCGGGCACCCCGTTGCCGATCTGCTGGATGTAGGGGCCGATCTTCGACGAGCTGGTGCTGTGGGCCGCCAGCATCGCAAGCGCCGCCAAGTTGATGCCGTCATATAGATGCACGGCTCCCGGCGCAGTCAAGTACGTGGAGAAATTGCCCGTACTGCCGACCTTTCCCTTCTCGGCGTTGAGCGCCGCCGCAAACGGCTGGTAGGAAGGTCCTGCCGTCTCGACGACGAGGTTGTCAGCGGCGAAATTCGAAGCCAGAGTCGCTCCTCCCACCGCGGCCGCGACCGACTTGTACCAGTCTGGGGAGATCGTCGCTGAGGTCCCTATCACCGGGATCATCTTGCCGCCGTTGAGCTGCTTGAGCTCGGAAAGGAACGCCGCCTCCGTTGGCCCGAGCGCCTCGGTCATGACCACGTCCGGTTTGGCCGCCGCGATGGCTGCCGCCTCGGTGCGGAACGTGTTCGCGCTCAGGTCGAGGGTCTTGTTGGACACCAGCGTCATCCCGGCCTTCTTCAGGGCCGCGATGGCCGGAGCGACGAAGGTCTGCGAGCCGATGTCGTTGCCGAAGGCGAGCGCGACTCGCTTGTAGTGACGCTGCTGGGCCATAGCCACCATCGCGTATGACTCCGACAGGTCGGGCGGGACCAGCCGGTAGAAGTACGGGAACTTGACGTGGTCGAACTCCGACTGGCCTGTCATGCAGAACGAGATGGTCTTGTTGGCACCGAATAGCGGAACCACGGACGCCGCCTCGTCTGACGTGCAGCCGATGACCAGACCCAGGTTCGACGTGGAGGCGTACATCTGGCGCACGGCCGGGACGGCATCAGCCGGATCCCCTCGGGTGTCCACCGACTTGCAGTTGAGTTTGTGACCGAGCACCCCGCCGGCGGCGTTGATGGCGTTCGTTGCCGCGTCACATGAAACGAGGTATGTCGGGCCGAGAGCCGCGTCGGTACCCGTGAACGGTGCCACGTCAGCCACGGTCAGGTTTGCGCCGTTGGTGGCAGTGCTGCCACTCGAGCCTCCACTTCCTCCACTTCCGCCTCCGCTGGCGTTGCCGCTTCCGCAGCCGGCCACCGCGACCGTCGCCACAACGACAGCCAGGGTTGCCATCGAACCCGAACGCGGGACCGGCACTCTGAGTCCAGACATGTCCCTCTCCTCGTTGATCCTCTAAGCGTTGCGTTGCGCGTTGCCACGAGCCGCACACGACTCGGTCCGGCGGCTGGCTCTCTCCCTGTCAGAACCCGGCTTTCTCGGCT
>DASXDD010000231.1:0-5397 GCA_036490775.1 Solirubrobacteraceae bacterium
GAAGTCCGGAATCGAGGCGAAGCCCTCGGCCTCGTACAGCCCCTGCGCGTTGGTCTGCTTGGGGCCTGTGTCGAGCCGCGCGGTCTCGTAGCCGAGCTCGCGTGCCCTGGCCTCGAGTGCACGCAACAGCTTGCGTGCGACGCCGGTGCCGCGCGCGTCGGGCACGACGTACATCTTCTTGATCTCGCAGATCGTGTCGTCCAGGCGCTTGATGCCGCCGCAGCAGACGGGCTCGCCGTCGCGCCAGCCGACCATGAACGCGCCCCCCGGCGGGCTCAGCTCGGCCTGCCCGGCGCTCGGCATCGTGTCACCGTCGAGGTCGAGCCCGTCGTAAATCACGGCGATCTCGTCGCGCATCGCCTGCGCGAGCGTGCCGCCGGGCCCCGAGTCGACCCGGCCGTCGGTGAATCCGAGCTCGCCGCTCAAGCGCCGGCGAGTGTCGAGAGCAGGCTGCTCGGGGTCGCGTTGCGGCCGACGTGCAGGCGCGGCATCGTCAGCGGCGCGTCGGTGCTCTCGGTCGTCCCGCCTGTCGTCGTGTAGGCCATCGTGAACCCAGCAGCGCGCACCGCCTGCACGACGCGGTCGTTGAACGCCCCGAACGGGTAGGCGAGGAAGTACACCGGGTGACCGAGGACCGCCTCAAGCGTACGTCTGGACCCGGCCGTCTCGGCCTCGAGCTCGGCGGGGGTCAGCAGCCGCAGGTCGACGTGGTGCGCGGTGTGATCGCCGACGTCCATCCCCGCCTGGTCGAGCTCCCTGATCTGGTCGGCTGACAGGAACCCGGGCTCGGTCATCCGCCCGGTGATCACGAAGAACGTCGCGACCATGTGCCAGCGCTCTAGGTCGGGCAGGATCGTGCGCACGTCGTCGGCGTAGCCGTCGTCTACGGAGATCACGATCGGCTTGGGCGGCAGCGGCTTTCCCTCGAACAGCGCACCGAACAACTGCTGCTGGCTGATCGTGTGGTAGCCGGCGTCGTGCAGCGCGCGCAGTTCGGCGTCGAAGTTGACGGGGTCGACAATCAGGTCCGGCCGACCAGCCGCGGGCATCGTATGCACCCGGTGATAGGTCAGCACCGGCACGTGGACTGTCCGAGCAGGCTCGCCCGGCGGCGGCTCGAGAGCCGCGAACTGCCGCCTCGCGGCCGCGCGGCGTACGCGACGGCGCGCGCTGTTGCGGCGCGCCGCCGGCGCGGTCGGCGCACGTGAAGTCCTGGCGGCGCGGCCACCACCTCCGCATCCCACGATGATCGGCGCCAACGTCAGCGCCGCAAACGTGCTGATGAGTCTGATCAGTGCCGACCTGCGCACTGCATGCAAGGCTACCGAGATGACCGACGCTCCGACCGAGGTCCGGGAGCGGCTGCTCAAGGCGTGGGAGGGCGAGATCATCGCCGGCGCGGTGTACGACCGGATCGCCCGCCGGATGCCCGACCGCGAGGCCGAGATCCTGCGCAGGATGGCGCAGGCCGAGGCCGGCCACCGCGAGCGCCTTGAGCAGCGCATGCAGACGCTTCGGATCGAGCTGCCCGATCCGGGCCGGGTCCGGCTACCGCTGTGGCTGCGGCTGCAGGCGCGAATCGCGCCGGTCGACCGGCTGCTTGCCGCACGCGAAGCGGCCGAGGACGAGGAGGTCGACGACCTCTACAAGCGGCCGACGGGCGATGCCGAGACCGATGCGCTGCTGCGCGAGATCCGCCGCGACGAGCGCTCGCACGCACTCGCCGTTCAGGACCTGCGATCGGGCTCCGGGGACGGGCCCGGGTCCGGCAACGGGATGCGCGACGCGCCGATTGCGGTCCCCGGCGCCAGGGCGCGGCTTGACCGGATCCTCGGCCGCGAAAGCTGGCACCAGACGGGCGGCAGCTGGATCTCTGGCGCGATCTACGGCGCCAACGACGGGCTCGGGGCGGTGTTCGGGATCGTCGCGGGGGTGTCGGGCGCAACCGGGGGCTCGAGCGCCGTGCTGACCGCGGGGCTCGCCGCCGCGATCGCGTCGGCGCTGTCGATGGCGACCGGCGCGTTTCTCGCCGAGCGCTCCGAGGCCGAGGTCGCCGCCGCGAACATCGAGCGCGAGCGCGAGGAGATCGCCACCCACCCCGAGGAGGAGCGCGAGGAGCTGTCGCTCTTCTACCAGCTCAAGGGCATCGACCCTGGCACGGCCGACGAGCTCGCGCGGCGCATGTCCGACCATCCCGAGGCGATGCTCAACGCGCTCGCGGCCGAGGAGTTCGGCGGCGCCACCGGCGGTGGGGATCCCGTCCAGGCGGCGCTCGCCGCCGGGATCTCGACCGGCCTCGGCGCGATCGTGCCCGTGATCCCGTTCATGTTTACCGACGGCACCACGGCGATCGTGATCGCAGCTGTTGTGTCGCTGATGGCGCACTTCCTCGTCGGCGCCGCGAAGTCGCTGGTGACGCTGCGCAGCTGGTGGTCGTCCGGTCTCGAGATGACGCTCGCCGGCGCGATCGTGGGCGGTGCGACCTACGTAGTCGGGCTGGCGCTGCCGACCTGAGCCTGCAGGGCGCCGTCGTGGCGCACGCGCGCGAGCTCCTCGCGCAGTTCGGCGACATCGGCTTCGAGCGCCCGCACGCGCGCCTCGAGAGCGCCGTCGGTCGATGCTGGAGCGGTCGCTGTCGGGGTCGCCGAGGGCGCTGCCGGGGACGCCGGGGACGCCGGGGGCGGTGCCGGGAACGCCGGGGGCGGAGCTGGCGTCGATGCGATGACGGGGGCTGGGCCGGGGACTCCCTCCCGGGCCTCCGCGGGCCCGCCCAGCAGGTGCTCGAAGCGATCCTCTTTCTGCCCGGGCCGGCGCGGGATCCGCCGGACGTAGCCGCGATCGGTCAGCTGCGAGATCACGCGCTCGACGCCGTCCAGCGAGCTGATCGCGGCCATCCGCTCGCTGCGGCCCTTGAGCTCACCCGGAGTCTGCGGGCCGCGGAGCAGCAGCACGGCGAGCACCGCGAGCTCCTCGCGACCGACGCCCAGCCCCTCCTCGGCGAGGTGGCGGTACTTCGTCGCGCGGCTGCCGTGGCCGCTGGCAAGCCGCGCAAGCCCATAGCGCTGGAGCCGCTCGGCGGCCTGCCTGACGGTCGACTCGTCGTAGGTCGTGACCGGGTCGCGATTAGTCGACTGGTTGCAGGCCAGCCGCAGCGCATTGAGCGACAGCGGGTACTGATCGGGCGTCGTCCATCGCTTCTCGATCAGACAGCCGAGGACGCGTTGCTCGGGCGGCGTCAGCTCGTCGAAGTGCACGCGCCGAGGATATCCAGCCAGGCAGTGTCACAATCGCGCGGTGCTCAGCACCGAGCAAGCCCGCCAGATCGCGGTCGCGCTGCCTGGAACGGTCGAGCAGGACCATCACGGCCGGCCCTCGTTTCGCGTCGCCAAACGGATCTTCGCGGCGCTTTGGGATGAGCAGCACATGAACGTGATGCTCGACGAGCCGGGGATCCTGACCGCGGTCGCCGAGCACCCCGATGTGTGCAGCGAGGTGTGGTGGGGAAAGCGGCTGGCAGCGACGCGCGTGGACCTCCAGGTCGCAGACGTCGCACTGCTCGAGGAGCTGCTCGAGGACGCTTGGGAGAGCAAGCGAGACGGGCGCTAACGCGTGCGGCTGACCGTTGGCTGCCGGGAAGCGGCGGCCTGCGCGAGCGCCTTGACGCAGTAGACGCGATTTGCCTGCGTCTGGCTGCGGTAGGCGTCCGGTAGCTGCGACATCGCGAGCAGACTGTCGCACGCATCGAGCGCGGCCCGCGGTCGTCCCACCCAGTACGCGGCGATCGAGTACTCGAACAGCAGGCCCCACTCATAGACCCACCGATGCACGAACAGCGTGTCATCCGGGACCGGGATCGAGCGACCGCGGTCGGCGACCATGTGGGCGGAGTGGTGGCGCCCGCGGGCCCGGAACATCCACGCCAGCTCGTACAGCGGCTCGGCACGACTCGGACGGGCGTCCCACGCCTCGAGCAGCGCGCTGACCGCAGCCGAGTGGTCTCCGGCGCGCTCGCTCAGCACTCCCGCCTGGTAGAGGGAGTAGAACGCCTCCTCTTCCCATCCGCCCATGCTCGCGCGGCGTCGGTAGAGCTCGATCGCCTCCTCGAGACGGTCCATGTCGCGATAGGTCTGTGCGAGGTAGAACGCCGCCCGGGGGTCATTGGGGTTGCGATCGAGCTCGGTCGCCAACAGCGCGAGATCGCGCGCGAACTTCTCGGGGCGCGCGCCGCCGTCGGCGTGATGGTGGATCACGATCGCATCGAGCTTCTCTGTCCGTTCCTCGCCGTCGGTCGTGATGTATTCGTGCGTCGCTCCCACGTACCGCCACTCGCGGTCACCGCGCACGAGTCGCTTGATCCAGTATTCCGGGCTCTCCTCGTGGCGGAGCAGGTAGGAATCTGCAGTTAATGCTGACACTTCCAGCTTTTGATAGGTGACAGTCATATCGGCATCGATTAGCAAGAGATAGTCAGCTTTACCGCGTGCTCGAGCCATCAACTCGCTGCGGTTGTGGCCGAAATCCACCCACGGTGCCTCGTGCAATTCACCTGGTTGGCCGTCGAGCGCTTGGCGGATCAGCTCCGGCGTCCCGTCGGTGGAGCCGGTGTCGCAGATGACCCAGTACGCGATCAGGTCGCTCACCGCACTCAGGCAGCGCTCGATCACGGCCGACTCGTTACGCACGATCATGCACAGGCAGATTGAGGTCATCTAGGCTGCACGAATTGTGCCGAAGCGTGGAACGACAGCCGCCTGACTGTGCGTCGCGCACTCCCGCTCGCGTTGGCATTTCTGGCAGGCGCCGCTGCGATGGCCCTGGTCGCCGTGATTGCGGGGCTTTGGAACGGCACGAGCACTCCGGTGATCCTCAACACTGAACGCGTCGAGCGGTCGATCGAAGCCTCGATCCTCGCCCAGCGCCACCTTGCATCGATGGTCAGCTGCCCGGTCAACATCGAGCAAAAGGCGGGGGTTGTGTTCAACTGTCAGGCCACCGTGCGCGGGCGTCAGTTTGCTGTGGTCGTGACTGAGACCGACGGGCAGGGTCATGTCACGTACGTCGTGACCTAGCGCGCGTCGTCGTCCGGGCATACCAATTTGTACCTTGACCCGCCGGGCAAAGTCGTATACTAGAAAGCGAGGGCTGTGGGAAGCGCCTTGATTCTCTAGGGGTAGAGGGATCCGTCGCTTCACGTCCATCCGGCGCCCTAGGCGCCTCACTGATCGCTGGCTTGTCGCCGGACTCGGCGCGTTTCTGACACTCGGGGGCGTTTCCTACGCGTCGAGCGCCGTCGCTGACACGCGTAGCGTCGACCTGTGTGTACAGACAGGGTCCCGCGAGCTCGTCATAGCCGGACGCACCGGCTGCCCGGTGTCCGATCGGCACCTGGTGATCAAC
>DASXDD010000232.1:0-55614 GCA_036490775.1 Solirubrobacteraceae bacterium
TCAGCGCCTCGTCGAAGTTGCCGCGCAGGGCCACCACCCGCGCCCCGTGCATGAGGGCCTGGGCCAGCTTGCCGGTGGCGATCTTGCCCTCGGGCACGATCACCGCCCCGCGCAGCCCGGCCCGGGCCGCGTACGCGGCGGCCGACGCGGCGGTGTTGCCGGTGGACGCGCAGATGACCGCCTGCGCACCCTCGCGGACGGCGGCCGACACCGCGCAGGTCATGCCCCGGTCCTTGAACGAGCCGGTCGGGTTGGCGCCCTCGATCTTCAGCCATACCTCGACCCCGGCCCTTTCCGAGAGCCGCTCGGCCAGGATCAGCGGGGTCGAGCCCTCCTCGAGCGAGACCACCGGGTCCTCCGGCCCGAACGGCAGGCGCTCGCGGTATCGCTCGATGATCCCCGGCATGGTCGTGAGGAGAATGTCAGAGCCGGGGCTCGCGCTATCGCGCCACGTCGAGCACGACCTTGCCGGTCGCGCCCCGCCCGTCGATCAGCTCGAGCGCGTCGGCGGCCCGCTCGAGCGGGAACCGGGCCCCCACGATCGGGCGTACGGACCCGCCGGCGATCAGCCGGTCGATCGCGTCCCCGATCTCGATGTTGAGCCCAGGCTTGGACAGCACGTAGGCGCCCCAGCCGGCCCCGATCACCTCGGTGTTGCCCAGGAGCAGCCGGTTGACCCGGACCTCGGGGATCGAGCCGCCGGTGAAGCCGATCACGATCGCCCGGCCGCCCTCGCGTAGCGAGCGCAGACTGTCGGTGAAGCGATCTCCACCTACCGGGTCGACGACGACGTCCACGCCTCCCCCTGAGATCTCCTTCGCCTGGTCCTTCCAGGGCCCGTCGCTGCGCACCACCTCGTCGGCGCCGGCCTCGCGCGCCACCCGCTCCTTCTCGTCGCTCGACACCACGGCGATCGTGCGCGCGCCGAGGCCTCGGGCGATCTGCAGCGAGGCCGTCCCGACGCCGCCCGCCGCGCCGTGCACGAGCACGGTCTCGCCCTCGGCGAGGCGGCCGCGGGTCTTCAGCGCGAAGTACGCCGTGTGGTAGTTGAGGACCAGGCCGGCGCCCTGGGCGAAGTCGAGCTCGTCGGGCAGCTTGAACGCGAAGAACGCCGGCGCCACCGCCACCTCGGCCCAGCCGCCCAGCATGCAGAACGCGGCCACCCGATCGCCCGCCTTGACCGCCGCGTCCTCCGGGGCCGAGCGCACCATCCCCCCCACCTCGCTGCCGGGTGTGAACGGGACCTCGGGCTTGACCTGGTACTGGCCCCGGGTCTGGAGCACCTCTGGGAACGACACGCCCGCGGCATGCACGTCAACCAGCACCCCGGCACCGGGCGTCATCGGATGCGACCCCTCCGGCTCCGGGACGTCCACGACGCGCAGCGCCTCCCGCGGGCCGCTCAGCTCGACGATCTGGACGGCTTTCATCTGGGGCGGCACCCTAGCCGAACCGCGCCGACTGGGTCACAACCGCTCCTAGCCGAACTCTTCCTCGAGCACGCGGATGGCCCGCGGCGGGGCGCGCAGCACATCGAGCCGGCTCAGCGCGTCCATGGCCGCGAAGAACCGCGATTCCAGGACCGCGTGCACGACCATCACCAGCCGCGCCTGGTCGCCCAGGCCCCGCTGCACGACCGACTTGACCGACACGCCCTGCTCGGCCAGCACCTGGGCCACCGTGGCCAGCACACCAGGCTGGTCGGCCACCTCCAGGTGCAGGTAGAAGGCCGAGACGACATCGGCGACGATTTCGAGCATCTGCGAGGTCGGCGGCGTCGAGGCGGGCGGGATCATCGCGCTGATCACGTCGCCCAGCACCGCGCTGGCCGTCTGGGGGCCACCGGCGCCCGGCCCCGACATCGTGATCTCGGTGATCGCCTCGGACTCGACCGTGACCGCGTTGAACGGCCCGCTGACCGAAGCCAGCGGGTGGCCCGGGTACAGGAAGGCGGGGTGCACCCGGACGGACAGGCCGGCGCCCACCCGCTCGGCCGTGCCGATCAGCTTGAGCTTCAGCCCGAGCTCGTCGGCATACTCGAGGTCGTCGGTCTGGATGTGCTCGATGCCCTCGTAGCGCACCTGGTCCAGGTGGACCGGCGTGTCGAAGGCCAGCCGGGCCAGGATCGCCATCTTGGCCGCCGCGTCGCGCCCGTCGACGTCCTCGGACGGATCGGCCTCGGCATAGCCGAGACGCTGCGCTTCGGCCAGCGCCTCCGGGAACGTCATCCCGACCCGCGCCATCTCGGTCAGGATGAAGTTCGTCGTGCCGTTGACGATCCCGTGGACCCGGTCGATGACCGCCCCGGCGAGCGCCTCCTGCAGGACGCGAATCACCGGAACCACGCCGGCCACCGCACCCTCGAAGCGCAACTGGACCCCGTTGATCCGAGCGCACTCCCACAGCTCCTCGCCGTACTGGGAGAGCAACTGCTTGTTCGCGGTGACCACATGACGGCCCGACTGCATCGCCCGCAGCAGATACGACCGGGTCGGATCGATCCCGCCCATCAGCTCGACGATCAGGTCCGAGCCCTCGAGGATCTCATCGAACGACCCCGACCGCCGCGTCATCACCCCGGACAGCTCCGGTCGCAACCCCGTGAGCCGTTCGATGCGCGAAGCGTGCTCGGGCAGCAGCGCGGCGAAGGCCGCCCCGACCGTGCCGTGGCCGAGCAGCCCGACCCGGAACTTTCCGTCAGCCGAGGTCACGGGCCGTCAGGTCCTCGTAGGTCTCGCGGCGCACCACGACCCGGGCCTCGCCGTCGCGGCAGAAGATCACCGGCGGGCGCGGAACGCCGTTGTAGTTGTTGGCCAGGGAGTAGCCGTAGGCACCGGTCACCGGCGTGGCGATCACGTCTCCCGGCGCCGGATCGGCCAGGCGCACGTCGCGGACGATCACGTCGCCGGACTCGCAGTGCTTGCCGGCGATCCGGCAGGGCTCACCGGGGTCCGCCAGCGGCCGGTCGGCGACGAGCGCCTCGTACCTCGAGCCGTAGAGCATCGGGCGCAGGTTGTCCGACATCCCGCCGTCGACCGCCACCCACGTCGAGACGTTGCGCTTGACCGTCTGGACTGTGTACAGCGTGACCGCCGAGTTGGCCACGAGCGCGCGACCGGGCTCGAGCAGCAGCCGCTTCTCGGCGCCCAACTCGGAGTGCACCGCCGACACCACGGCGTCCACGTAATCGACCACAGAAGGGGGACGGTCGGACGACAGATACGACACCCCCAGTCCACCGCCCACGTTGTAGACCGGGAACTCGCCCAGTTCCGCCAGCATCCGCACCGCGGCGCGAAACGGCTCCAGCGAGAGCAGCTGCGATCCGATATGGAAGTGCAGCCCGACCAGCTTCAGGTGCGGCGCGCCGGCCAGCCGCTCGATCGCCACCCGGGCGTCGACCGGGGCGAAGCCGAACTTGGAGTCGGTTTGCCCGGTCGAGATCGCTTGGTGGGTGTCACCGGCCACTCCCGGGGTGATCCGGATCAGCACCTCCTGGCGGCGCTCCAGCTCGGCAGAGACCGCCTCCAGCCGGTCCAGCTCGTGCAGCGAGTCGATCACGATGTGCCCGACGCCGGCCTCGAGCGCCGCCCGGAGCTCCGCCGAGGACTTGGCGTTACCGTGGAAGTAGATCCGGGCGGGGTCAAAGCCGCCTCGCAGGGCCAGGAACAACTCGCCGCCCGAGGCCACGTCGCAGGCCAGCCCCTCCTCGGCCAGCAGCCGGTATACGGCCGTGCAGGGAAACGCCTTGGAGGCGAACAGCACGTCGAAATCGTCGTGTCGGGCGCTCATCGCCTCCATGAACGCTCGGGCCCGCGTCCGAACGTCGTCCTCGGCCACCACGTACGCCGGGGTGCCGAACTCGCGGGCCAGCTCGACCGCGTCGCACCCGCCGATCTCCAGGCGTCCGCGTTCGTTCACCCGCGAACCGAGCGGGAACACGTGCGAGATCGTCGAGGTGGCGGCGCTCACTTTCGGCGGCCGATCATGCCAAATGACATCATCGACGCGTGCCTCGCCCGCGCCCGGTCACGGTGGACCTCCCGAGCGAGATCGGCGTCCACGACGGCCTGGCCTACTCGCTCTGGATGCCTCAGACCGCCAGCCGCCCGCCCGCCGGGGTGATCCTGCTGCACGGCGCCGGGTCGTGCAAGGAAAACCATCACGACTTCGCGCGCGCCGCCAAAGGCAGCGGGCTGGGGGCGATCGCGTTCGACCAGCGCGGCCATGGGGAGAGCCAGAGCCCGATGGACGGCCGCGCGCTCGACGACGTCGTCGCGATGGCGGATCTCCTGCGAGCCCGAACCGGCGGCGACGCTAGCGTGCAGATCGCCCTGCGCGGCTCGAGCATGGGCGGCTATCTGGCCCTCGTGTCCGCGGCCGCCGCCGGCGCCGGCGCGGTGGTCGCGATCTGCCCGGCCGGCGCCGAGGGCCTGCGCCGCGGGCTGGCTGAGGGCCGGTTCAGCTTCGAGGCCGATGCGCCCGCGCTCGACGCCTTCCTGGACGCCCACGACGAGCGAGAGGCGATCGCCTCGCTCGAGGCGCCGGTGCTCCTCCTGCACGCCGAGGGCGACGAGCAGGTCCCGGTCGAGCAATCGCGCGAGCTCGCCGTGCTTACCCGCTCTTCCCGCAGCCGGCTGATCGCGGTGCCCGGCGGGCACCACCGTTCGGTCCAGCACGACCCTGACCTCCAAGCGGTCAGCCTGCGGTTCATCGAACGCTGCCTGCGGTCGCCCGATGACCGCTAGCGCAGCTCCTGGATGCGGATCAGGTTGCCCACGGGGTCTCGGACGGAGCAGTCGCGAACCCCGTAGGGCTGCTCGGTCGGCTCCTGGACGACCTCTGCGTCGCCCGCCTGCAGCCGCTCGAAGGTGCCGTCGAGATCGGGCGTGGCCAGGTTGATGCTGGCGTAGGTGCCCTTGGCCATCATCTCGGCCACGGTGCGCCGCTCGTCGTCGGTCAGGCCCGGGGTGGCGGCCGGCGGGTACAGCACGATCGAGGTGTCGGGCTGAGTGGGCGGGCCGACGGTCAGCCAGTGCATCCCGCCGTATTTGACGTCGTTGCGGACCTCGAAGCCGAGGGTGTCGCGATAGAAGGCCAGGGAGGCGTCCACATCCTCATGCGGGAGCATGCTCGAGTGAATGCTGATGTTCATAGCCGTGAACCTACCCCGCGGCTCCCCACCGGCGCTTCCCGATTCCTGATCGGTCTGGTCACCTGTTTGGCCACGCACGGTGCCATCCCGACCGTCGCGCCCGCCTCCTGGCGCCGGTAGGCGCTCGGCGGCATGCCGACGAGTTCGCTGAAGCGGGTGCTGAACGTCCCCAGCGACGAGCAGCCGACCTCGAAGCACACCTCGGTGACGCTCAACTCGCCGCGACGCAGAAGCGCCATCGCGCGCTCGATGCGCCGTGTCATCAGATAGCTGTATGGCGATTCGCCATAGGCGAGCCGAAACTGGCGGCTGAGGTGTCCGGCCGACATGTGCGCGTCGCGGGCGAGCGCCTCGACGTCAAGCGGCTGCGCGTACTCGCGGTCGATCCGGTCGCGAACGCGGCGTAGCAGCGCCAGGTCGCGCAGGTGCTGCTCCGCGGCGGGTCTGCCCGTCACCCGCCAGATCATGCCACCTCGGGTCAGCGTTGCCGGCGTCCGGCACACCGCTCAGGCGCCGACGTACGCCGCGAGGTGCTCGCCGGTCAGGGTGGGGCGGTTGGCGACGAGGTCGGCGGGCGTGCCCTCGAAGACGATCCGGCCGCCGTCGTAGCCGGCACCGGGGCCGAGGTCGATGATCCAGTCGGCGTGGGCCATCACCGCCTGATGGTGCTCGATCACGATCACCGACTTGCCGGAATCGACCAGCCGGTCGAGCAGGCCGAGCAGGTGCTCGACGTCGGCGAGGTGCAGGCCGGTGGTCGGTTCGTCGAGGACGTAGATCCCGCCTTTCTGCCCCATGTGGGTGGCCAGCTTGAGGCGCTGGCGCTCGCCGCCCGACAGCGTGGTCAGCGGTTGGCCGAGGCTCAGGTATCCGAGGCCGACGTCGACGAGCCGCTCGATGACCTTGTGCGCGGCCGGGACCTGCGCCTCGCCGCCGCCGAAGAACTCCTCGGCCTCGGTCGCCGACATCGCGAGCACTTCGCTGATGTCGCGGCCGCCGAGCTTGTACTCGAGCACGGATGAGTCGAAGCGCTTGCCCTCGCATTCCTCGCAGGTCGAGGCGACGCTGGCCATGATCGTGAGCTCGGTGTAGACGACGCCGGCGCCGTTGCAGTTGGGGCAGGCGCCGTCGGAGTTCGCGCTGAACAGCGCCGGCTTGACGCTGTTTGCCTTGGCGAACGCCTTGCGGATCGGCTCGAGCAGCCCGGTGTAGGTCGCCGGGGAGCTCCGTCGTGAGCCCTGGATCGCGCCCTGGTCGATCGTCACCACTCCATCCCGGCCGGACACCGAGCCGTCGATCAGCGAGCTCTTGCCCGAGCCAGCGACCCCGGTCACCACGACCAGCATGCCGAGCGGGATATCGACGTCGACGTCCTGGAGGTTGTTGGTGCTCGCGCCCCGCACGCCCAGCGCTCCCGACGGCGTCCGCACCGACGGCTTCAAAGCAGCTCGGTCGTCGAGGTGGCGCCCGGTGATCGTGTCGCTCTCGCGCAGTTCCTCGACCGTGCCCTCGAACACCACCTCGCCACCGCCCGCGCCGGCGCCCGGGCCGAGGTCCACTACGTGGTCGGCGACCTGAATCATCTCCGGCTTGTGCTCGACCACGAGCACCGTGTTGCCCTTGTCGCGCAACTCCTGCAGCAGGTTGTTCATCCGCTCGATGTCATGCGGGTGCATGCCGATGCTGGGCTCGTCGAAGACGTAGGTGACGTCGGTGAGCGAAGAGCCGAGGTGACGGATCATCTTGGTCCGCTGCGCCTCGCCGCCGGACAGACTGCCCGACGGGCGATTGAGCGACAGGTAGCCCAGCCCGATGTCCACGAATGAGTCAAGGGTGTCGGTGAGCGCGGCGAGCAGTGGGGCGACGGGCGGCTCGTCGAGCCCACGGACCCACTTGGCGAGATCGGAGATCTGCATCGCGGACACCTCGGCGATGCTGGCGCCGTCGATCTTCGACGATCGTGCCGCCTCGCTGAGCCGGGTGCCGTCGCAGTCCGGGCAGGTGGTGAACACCACGGCCCGCTCGACGAAGGCGCGGACGTGCGGCTGCATTGCCTCGACGTCCTTCGACAGCATCGACTTCTGGATCTTCGGGATCAGGCCGTCGTAGGTCAGGTTGACGCCTTCGACGTTGATCCTGGTCGACTCCTTGTAGAGCAGGTCGTGGAGCTCACGCTTATTGAACTTCTTGATCGGCTTGTCCGGGTCGAAGAAGCCGCAGCCGCGGAAGATCCGGCCGTACCAGCCGTCCATGCTGTAGCCGGGGATCGTCAGCGCGCCCTCGCTCAACGACTTCGAGTCGTCGTAGAGCGCGGACAGGTCGAAGTCGCTCACCGAGCCGCGGCCCTCGCAGCGCGGGCACATGCCGCCGGTGCGGCTGAAGCTCGCGCTCTGGGTGATGGTCTTGTCGCCGCGCTCGACCGTGATCCCGCCGCTGCCGTGGGCGGACGCGACGTTGAACGAGAACGCGCCGGGGCCGCCGATGTGCGGCTCGCCCAGCCGGCTGAACAGGATCCGCAGCATCGCGTCGGCGTCGGTGGCGGTGCCGACCGTCGAGCGCGGGTTGGACCCCATCCGCTCCTGGTCGACGCTGATCGCAGTCGTCAGCCCTTCGAGCACGTCGACCTCCGGCCGCGTCTGCGTCGGCATGAACCCCTGCACGAACGCGCTGTAGGTCTCGTTGATCAGCCGGTGTGACTCCGCGGCGATCGTGCCGAACACGAGCGAGCTCTTGCCCGAGCCGGAGATGCCGGTGAACACGGTCAGCCGGCGCTTGGGGATCTCGAGACTGACGTCCTTGAGGTTGTTCACACGCGCGCCGTGCACGCGGATCAGGTGGTGGCTGTCGGCAGCCGACGACTGCGCGCTCATCGGTCCTGGATCAGCCCGAGGACGTTGCCGTCGGGGTCGGTGAACGAGGCCACCAGGCGGCCGCCACCGACCTCGTGCGGGGCCTCCTCGACGGCCGCCCCCGCGGCGGTCACCTCGGCGAGCTTCGCCTCGATGTCCGGCACGTGCCAGTAGGCCACCGGCGAGGTCATACCCTGCTGTCCACCGCCCGGCACGAGCCCGATGTGCTGACCGGCGACGTCGTACCCGACGTAGTACGGCGCGTCGGCCGTCGGGGCGGCGCCGAGCAGAGCCGTGTACACCGGCTTGGCCGCCTCCAAGTCGGACACGGGATGCAGGACGGTCTTGATTCCTTCGGTCAAAGAGCCGGTCATGATCGCTCCTGAAGTCGTGGGTCAGCTCGACCCGGTCTAACTGATCGAGCTTAAGACGAACGGGCTGTCGGCAAATCGACAGCCCGACCGTGAACTGACCTCAGAGCCTCTGACGCGGTCTAAGAAGCGCCGACGGCAGCGCCCTGCAGCCCGGCCGCCGCGCGCAGTGCGTCGGCCTTGTCGGTCCGCTCCCAGGTGAAATCGTGGTCCTCGCGGCCGAAGTGGCCGTAGGCCGCGGTCTTCTGGTAGATCGGCCGATGTAGCCGGAGGTTCTGACGGATCGCCCCGGGGCGCAGGTCGAAGTGCTCGCCGACCAGATCGAGGATCTGCGAGCGGCCGATCTTCTCGGTTCCGAACGTCTCGACCATCAGCGACACCGGGCGTGCGACCCCGATTGCGTAGGCGACCTGCACCTCGGCGCGGTCGGCGAGGCCGGCGGCGACGACGTTCTTGGCCACATAGCGGGCGGCGTAGGCCGCCGAGCGGTCGACCTTGGACGGATCCTTGCCCGAGAACGCACCACCACCGTGGCGCGCCATCCCGCCATAGGTGTCGACGATGATCTTGCGACCGGTCAGGCCACAGTCGCCCATCGGACCGCCGATCACGAAGCGCCCGGTCGGGTTGACCAAGAACGATCGCTTCAGCTGCCGCGGGTCATAAAGGTCCTCGGGCAACACCGGCACCACGACGTGCTCCCAGAGGTCGTCCTTGATCAGCGACTCCGCGCCGTCGCGGTGTTGGCTGGAGATCAACAGCTTCTCGATCGCGACCGGGCGGCCGTCGCGGTAGCGGACGGTGACCTGGGTCTTTCCGTCGGGCCGCAGGTACGGGACCTTCTCGGCCTTGCGGACGTCAGCCAGCCGCTTGGCGAGCTTGTGGGCGAGCGAGATCGGCAGCGGCATCAGCTCGTCGGTCTCGTTGGAGGCGTAGCCGAACATCATCCCCTGGTCGCCGGCGCCGGCGAGATCGAGCTCGTCGTCGTCGCCGGGGTCGGTGCGCGCCTCGTATGCCTGGTCGACGCCCTGGGCGATGTCGGGCGACTGCTTATCGATCGCGTTGATCACCGCGCACGTGTTGTAGTCAAAACCGTACTGCGCGTCGACGTAGCCGATATCGCGGATCGTCGAGCGAGCGATGTCCTGGATGTCGACGTAGGTCGTGGTCGTGATCTCGCCCGAGACGACCACCAGTCCCGTGTTGACGAGCGTCTCGCAGGCGACGCGGCCGGTTGGATCGTCGCGCAGGACGGCGTCGAGGACGCCGTCGGAGATCTGATCGGCAATCTTGTCGGGGTGACCCTCGGTCACCGACTCCGACGTGAACAGGTACTCGTGGCTTTCTGAAGGCGTGTTCATGAGATCTGGAGAAACAGCTCCGCTGTCGTGTCGGTCTCCCCAGCGGTCGAACTCAGGCCGACGGCATGGATCCTTGCGAGGTCCGGACCAATCGCGCCAAAGCGCGCGCTGCTCGTCAATCCCGTCTGCTCGGCCAGGCTGAGGAGCTGGCTGAAGTCGAAAAAGAGTAGCGAGGTCACGCGCGCGGGCTGATCTCCAACCGCTGCCCGGTACGCAGAATCGCTCGAAAGCGCACGCGCGTGGTGGGCGATCGAAGCGATCGCGTCGGGGGTCGTCGAGACGACCACGAGCCCGTCGAACACCGCGTAGTCGAGCTGCAGCCCGGGCGCGACGGCGAGCTGGTGGACGGTCTCGCCGCCCGCCTGCACGTCGTTCCACTCGGTCTGCAGGCCCGGGCCCGAGGCCGGCGTCGGGAACAGCTGCTCAAGCGGCACCTCGAGCTCGGCGAGCGTCTGACGCGCGAGCGCGGGCTGCGACGTGCGCGCGACGATCACCGGTGCGGGCCCGGCGCCGGTCGTGCTCGGGGTGAGGCCGATCGCCGCCTCGCCGTCGAGCAGCGAGAGGACCTTCTGGACGTTGACCCCCTGCGCGACGAGCGCCTTGCCGAGGCGGTCCAGCAGCGGCTGGACGCCGCCCGCGATCCCGAGCGTCCCGAGCGCTCCGAGCAGGCGCGGGGCGGCGCGATCCAGGCGGGCGGTGTCGAGCAACAGCATCGATCCCGACGGCAGCAGTCGCGGCAGCGCCGCGGTGAACTGCGCCCGGCGTCCGCTCAGACGCAGCAGACTCGGATCGAGCGCGCTGTGGATCCGCACCCGCATCCCGCCGGACGCCGGCGACAGCGTGACCGAGGTGCCCGTGGCCGCCGGCTGGGCGAGCAGCGTTCCGAGCGCGCCGAGCGCGCCGCTCGCGCCGCCCAGCAGGCGGCGCATGCCGGCCGCGGACGCGTACGCGTCGAGCACGCGGTCAGACGGCTCCCCAGTCGTCGCCGCTCGATAGTCCGAGCTGGCGGCAAGCGACCTCGCAGCGCCGCCGGCGACGTCGATCGCCGCACGGACGCTCGCATCCTGGCCGAGCACCAGGTAGTGCTTGACGAACGCAAGCTCGGTCCCGGTCGGATAGGACTCGATCGCGACCCCGCGGTAGCGCCCGGTGACAGAGGCGCCGGCACGAGCAAGCAGCGCTCGCGCCTTGGCGGCGTCGCGGACGTCGAGCACGAGTTCGGAGCCCGCGGTTGTAGAGGTCGTGTCGAGCAGCGCGAGCGCGGCTTCCCTGCCCAGCCACGGCTTGATGTCGCGGGCGTAGTCGAGCTGTGAGCCGCCGCCGAGAATCGCCGTCAGCCGGCCGTTCAGTGAGTTGGCGAGCGCAGTCAGCTCGGGCAGCCGGTGCTCGAGCGCGGTCGACTGTGACAGTGCCGGGCGGCCGTGATCGGTCGACAGGTGCACGTAGGCGAGCGCATCGGCCGGCACCAGGGCCGCCGCGCCGGTCGCCGGAGCGGACGTGCTGCCGGAGCCGAACAGGATTGCGGGCAGCGCGATCGCCAGGGCGACGATCGCAAGCGCGAGCCCGGTCGCGATGCGCCGCCTCCGGCGATAGGTACGCGGGCTCGCCGGCGCCTGCGGCGGGGGCTCGGCGACTGGCGGCGCGGGCACCCGGAGGCTTGCAATGTTCGCCATAGCTCGCCAACTACCCCAAAACGGCAGGCGTCAGGCGCTAGGGCTCGTTAGGACGCGTTAGGCGGCCTGACCCCGTGCTCCGCGGCGCTCGTTGCGCTCGACGAAGTCGATGATCAGCGGGATCCCCTCCATCCGGTAGCGCTCGCGCAGCCGGTTCTCGAGGAAGTACGCGTAGCTGCGCGTGACGCGGTTGCGCGAGTTGACCTGGATCGAGAATCGCGGCGGGCGCTCTGCGGTCTGGGTCATGAACAGCAGCTTCAGCCGGTGGTCGCGGGGACCGACGCCCGAGGGCGGCTGGCGTGCGGCGACTGCATCTGACAGGAAGCGGTTGAGCTGGGGCGTCGGGATCCGGGTGCGACTGCGGTCGGCGAGCCCGATCACCTCGACCAGCAGCCGCTCGACGTGACGCCCGGTCTTCGCGCTCGCGGTCAGCACGCGCGGGCGCAGACGCAGCTTCTGGTTGACCCGGGCGCGCTCGTGATCGAGGTCGAAGTCCGACGTCAGGTCCCACTTGTTGAGCGCCAGCGCGGTCGCGCAGCCGCTGCGCATCGCCAACTCGGCGACGCGCAGGTCCTGTGAGGTGACGCCGTCGCTCGCATCGCAGACCACCAGCGCCACATCGGCGCGCTCGGCTGCCCGGCGCGAACGCAGCGTCGTGTAGTACTCGAGCGACTCAGAGACCTTCGCCTGGCGCCGCAGCCCAGCCGTGTCGATCAGAATCAGGTCACGGTCCTCGAAGCGCATCGGCAGGTCGATCGCGTCGCGCGTCGTGCCGGCCACCGACGAGACGATCACGCGCTCAGCGCCGATGAAGCGGTTGACGAGCGAGGACTTACCGACGTTCGGGCGACCGATCACCGCCAGGCGGACGGCGTCTTCGTCCTCGTCGTCGCCGTCCTGCGCCTCGGGCGCGAGCACGACAATCCGGTCGAGCAGGTCACCGGTGCCGAGCCCCTGCGCGGCGGACACCGGGATCGGCTCGCCGAGGCCAAGCGCGTGGAACTCGGCCGCGAGCGGCACGTCGGCGACGGTGTCGACCTTGTTGGCCGCGACCACGACCGGCAGCGGCTGCCGGCGCAGGATGTCGGCGAGGTCGAGGTCGCCCGGTCGCAGGCCCGCGCGCGCATCGACGACGAACACGGCGACGTCCGCGTCCGCGAGCGCGGCGCGCGCCTGCTCTTGGATCAGCGTCGCCATTTCCGCGTGGTCGTCGAGGTCGACGCCGCCGGTGTCGATCAGCGTCAGCGAGCGGCCGTTCCAGTCGGTCTGGATCTCCTTGCGATCGCGCGTGACGCCGGCGAGCTCGTGCACGACGGCCTCGCGCGACTGGGTCAGGCGATTGACCAGCGACGACTTGCCGACATTGGGGTATCCGACGATTGCGACCTTCATGGGCGAGACTCGAGGCTAGCGTGAGCCTCGAGTCCCGCCCGTCAGGCGATCAGCCGGTCGGCAGGTCGGTGCCCGCGCCCGCGCAGTAGCCGGCGCCCTCCGCAGCCTGGTTGCTCCACAGCGACTGCACCGCGAACGTGTCGCGACGGTTGCCGGTCACGTTTCCAAGCGCGCCCGGGATCGGCTCCGGCGGCCCCTGTGCCGTGAGCAGGTTCTCGCCGACCCACGCGCACTTGTCGCCATTCTCGTTGGCGTCGGCCGCGTCATACCAGCCGCCGAGGTTGGTCGTGGTGGTGCCGCTGCCCTGGATGTCCTCGGCGCCCGGATCGGTGACCGTCTCCTCGATCTCGTGGCCGAGCACGATCGAGAATCCGTCGAGCTTGCCGCGCGCGCCGCTGTTGACGGCGTTCTCGCCGCACTCGTTCGCGCCGCCGGAGTTGATCGCCAGCGAATAGGGCATGTTCGTGTAGGCGATCCCCGCCTTGATGCCGTCGTAGATCCCGCCCTCGAATCCGGGCTCTGTGTAGTCGTGGAACGCGCAGTAGCCCGACGACAGCGCGTTGGGGTCGCTGTAGTTAGGCGGCTGGGCGACAACGATGTCGACGTTGGCCACGTGGGTGATGCCGAAGTGCTTCACCGCGCGCGCCGCCTCGGCGGCGAGGTCGGTGTAGGTGTTGGTCGGGCCGGCCGGGTTGCTCGACGAGGTCTTCGCGAGCGCCGCCGCGTTGTCGCCGTCATCGGCCCAGATCCCGCCGAGCTGGTTCTTCGGGTTGGTGATGAACAGCTTCTTGCCGGCGGTGTTGGTCTGGTAGTACTGCGTCTGCTCGCCGGCCCACTGCGTCCCGCCGAGCTGCGACACCCAGTCGGCCATGTACTTGCCGGCGCCGTCGGGGTCGCATCCAAGCGTGGCACCAAGCGAACCCTCGGTGATCGCCTCCGGGCTGCAGCTCTGGCTTGCGGGGAACGCCCCGTGCTCGCCCCAGCCCCAGTAGACGATGTAGATCTTCGGCGCGGTCTGGACGTGGCCGCCCCAGTAGGCCATGTTGCCTGGGAACGGGAGCGTGGTCGCGGGGAACTCCGGTAGGCCGCAGTTAGACAACGGCGACGGGAGCATCCCGTTCTCCGGGCACGGCGGGGCCGGTGGCGTAAGCGAGCCCGCGGGCGCGAACACGTGCTGCTGCCAGATCGCTCGTTGCTGCTGGACCTCCTTGGTCACGGTCGGCATCAGGATCGGCTTGGCCGCGGCGACCGCCGCGGCGCCGAGCGTGACAGCGCCCGCGACAAACGTCACGGCCGCCGCGCGAAGCGTGCGTCTGTTCATCTGATATCCCTCGTTCGCCCCTGCCAGGGGCATCGAATCTATGGGCCGCGAATCGTATGTTCGCGACCCTCGAGAGGTCAAATTCCTACTGTCGTTCGCGAACTAGCTCGACGATGCGCTCGACCGACTGATCGAGCGTCAGCCCGGTGGTGTCGACCGTGACCGCGTCGGTGGCCGGGCGCAGCGGCGAGTGCTCACGCGTGCTGTCGCGCTCGTCGCGGATCGTCTGCTCGGCGAGCACCGTCGCGGGGTCGACGCCGAGCTCGGCGGCGCGGCGCCTCGCTCGCTCCTCCGGGGCGGCCGTGAGGAACACCTTGACCTCGGCGTCGGGAGCGACGACCGTGCCGATGTCGCGACCCTCGGCGACCCAGTCGCCGGCGGACAGCAGCCGGCGCTGCTGCGCAACCACGGCTTCGCGCACGACGGGGTCCGCGGCGGCGATCGATGCGGCCTTGGAGATCTCGGGAGTGCGGATCTCAGCGCCGATGTCGCGTCCATCGAGCAGCAGCGATTCGCCGAGCTCGATCCGCGCCTCGGGAGCGGCAACCGCGGCCGGCACGCCGCGCTGTACCGCCGCGACCGCGACCGCGCGATACATCGAGCCGGAGTCCAGGTAGGTAAAGCCGAGCGCGTCGGCGACGGCGCGCGCCACGGTCGACTTGCCGGCTCCGGCCGGCCCATCAATCGCGACGATCGTCATCCCAGCAGCTTCTCAAGGTCGTCGGCGAACCGCGGGTAGGAGACGTCGGCCGCCTCAAAGCCGATCACCTCCACCCCCTGCTCGGACGCCAGTCCCGCAACCGCGCCCAGCAGTGCCAGCCGGTGGTCGCCGTGGGCGTCCAGCACACCGCCACGCAGGCTGCCGGTGCCGCGCACGGCGAAACCGTCGTCGGTCGCCTCGATCTCGGCGCCGAGGCCACGCAGACCGTCGACGACGGTTGCGATCCGGTCAGATTCCTTCAGTCGCAACTCGCCGGCGCCACGGACGACCGTCTCGCCGTCCGCAAAGCAGCCGAGCAGGGCGACGAGCGGCAGCTCGTCGATCGCGAGCGGCACCTCGTCGGCCTCGACCGTCGTCGCCTCAAGCGGTCCGGCGCTGACGTCGAGGTCGCCGATCGGCTCGTGGGACCCGAACGATCCCACCGGCTCGACGTCGGCCAGCACGATCGCCCGCATCCGTTCGAGGATCCGCAGGAACCCGGCCCTCGTCCAGTTGGTCCCGACCGACTCGAGTAACAGCCGCGATCCGCCGACGAGCACGCCGGCGGCGATCAGGAACGCCGCCGACGAAAGGTCGCCAGGAACCTCGATCGCCTCGAGCTCGAGCTCGTCGACGTTGCCGATCGTCGTGCGAACGCCGCCGCGCGGGTCAGCCTCCCGCACCAGCGATGCGCCCGCTCGCAGCAACAGCCGCTCGGTGTGATCGCGCGTCGCCACCGGCTCGATCACGGTCGTCGCGTCGGTCACAAGGCCCGCAAGCAGGATGCACGACTTGACCTGCGCGCTGGCGACCGGCAGCTCGTACGTCGTGCCGGTGAGCGATGCGCCGTGCACGGTGAACGGCGGGAACCGGCCTTCGCGGGCCTCGATCCGTGCGCCCATCAGCTCAAGCGGCCCGGCGATCCTGTCCACAGGGCGCCGGCGGATCGACTCGTCGCCGTCGAGCTGGAAGCTCGATCCCTGCTGGAAGGCGAGCCAGCCGGGCAGCAGCCGCATCAGCGTGCCCGCGTTGCCGACGTCGATCGGGGCCGACGGCGGCTGCGCGTTGCGAAGGCCGCAGCCCCGGATCACGATCTCGTCGGGCCGCCGCTCGACGATCGCGCCGAGCTGGGCCACCGCCGCGAGCGTCGAGCTGGTGTCGGCGGCATCGAGGTAGTTGCAGATCCGCACGGGCTCCGATGCCATCGCCGCGACGATCGCGGCGCGGTGAGACAGCGACTTGTCGGCTGGCACGCGAACGGTGCCACGCAGCGGCCCCGAGGGCTCAAAGCGGCGGTTCATGCGCGGGCCACCGGGAATCCGAGCCTTCCGACGAGCTCCTCCGTGCGGCGCGCGGGCTCTTCCCCCGCGATCCACAGCGCGACCACGCCCTCGCTCATGTCCGCGGCGGGGTACAGCGCCATGTCGGTGATGTTGACGCCGGCGCGACCGAGCTCGAGCGCGAGCTGCGCGATCACGCCCGGGCGGTTGGGGACCGACGCGCGCAATTCGAACACCGGGCCACCGGCGAGCTGGCCCTCGAGCAGCCGCCGACGATCGGATGCGGCGGCGTCGTTCCAGGCGGTGATCCGCAGCGGGTCAGCGTCGCGCAGCGCGTCGCGGATCTCGCCTAGCCGCGTGATCGTCTGCTCGATCTCGTCGGCGAGCGCGTCGCGGTTTGACAGGTAGATGTCGGTCCAGATCGCGCTCGGCGCGCCCGCAACGCGGGTCGCGTCGCGAAAGCTCGGGCCGGTCGCCGGCAGCCGCTCGTCGCCGGCCGCGAGCGCTCGCGCGGCCTGGGCGACGAGCACGTTGGCGAGCACGTGTGGCAGGTGCGAGACCGTCGCAAGGATTGTGTCGTGGGTGTCGGGCTCGATCGCCGCGGGCCGCGCCCCGAGGCTGCGCAGCAGCCGGTGCAGGCGCTCGTAGAGCACCCCAGAGGTCGTCGCCGTCGGCGTCAGGAACCAGGTAGCGGCTTCGAACAGATCGGCCCGCGCGTGCTCGACCCCCGCGTTCTCGGCGCCCGCCAGCGGGTGGCCGCCGACGAACCGCGGATCGCCGTGGGCGGCGACGACCGCGCGCTTGGTCGAGCCGACGTCGGTGACCACGCAGTCGCGCGGCGCTGCCGCGAGCGCCTCGCTGACGGTCTCGACGAGCGCCCCGACGGGGACCGCGACGAACACTGCCTCGGCGTCGTGGACGCTGTCGGCGACGGTCTCGCAGGCGCGATCGAGCGCCCCGCGGTCGACCGCGAGCTCGAGCGCGCGCGGCGATGCGTCGTGACCCGAGACGGTTGCGCCGAGCCGCTCGCGCGCGGCCAGCCCGATCGAGCCGCCGATCAGCCCGACGCCGAGAACCGCGATCCGCACCGGCTGCTACCGGACCCTGCGGGCGCGGACCGACCCGGCGAGGCGATCGAGTACCTCGACGGTCGTGTCCCAGTCCAGGCACCCGTCGGTGATCGACTGGCCATAGGTGAGCGGCTTGCCCGAGCCGAGGTCCTGACGGCCACCGACGATGAACGACTCGAGCATCGCCCCGACGATCGCCTTGTTGCCGGCCGCGATTTGGGCGCCGACGTCGGCGGCGATCTCGGGCTGGAGCTCGGGCCGTTTGCCGCTGTTGTCGTGCGAGACGTCGATCATCACGCGCTCGGACAGGCCGGCGGCGCGCAGCACCTCGAGTGCGCCGGCGACAGATCGCGCGTCGTAGTTGGGCGCCCCGCTCCCGCCCCTCAAGATCACATGGCAGTCGTCGTTGCCGCGCGTGTAGTGGATCGCCGGGGTGCCGTCGAAGTCGATCCCGGCGAACGCGTGAGACGCGGCCGCGGCGCGTACCGCGTCGGCCGCGACCTGGACGTTGCCGTCGGTACGGTTCTTGAAGCCGACCGGCATCGACAGTCCCGAGCCGAGCTGACGGTGGATCTGGCTCTCAGTCGTGCGTGCGCCGATTGCGCCCCAGCTGACCGCGTCGGAGATGTACTGCGGAGTGATCGGGTCCAGGAACTCGCAGCCGACCGGCAGGCCGAGAGCGAGCACCGCCAGCATCACGCGGCGCGCGATCCGCAGGCCATGATTGACGTCGCCCGACCCGTCGAGGTGGGGGTCGTTGACCAGGCCCTTCCACCCGGTCGTCGTGCGCGGCTTCTCGAAGTACACGCGCATCACCACGTACAGGTCCTCGTCGAGCCTCGACGCGTGCTCGCTCAGCCGCCGCGCATAATCGATCGTCGCCTCGGGATCGTGCACGCTGCAAGGACCGACGACGACCAGCAGTCGGTCGTCCTCGCCGGTGAGGACCGCGTGTACGCCGGCGCGCCCGCCGATCACCGTCTGCGAGTTGGCGTCGGTCAGCGGCAGCTCCTCGAGCAGGTGCATCGGCGCGAGTAGCGGCTCGAGCCGCTCGATCCGTTGATCGCGGACTGAGTCGGTGCTCTTAAAGCGACTGATCGCCAAGCTACGCGGTGGTGTCGGTGAGCATTGGCGACGGCGTCAGCGTCTTGCCGGCGATCGCGGCGGCGGCCTGTAGGCGCTCGACGTACCCGGCGAACTCGGCTGCGACCAGCGCCTGCGGACCGTCGCAGATCGCCTCCTCGGGCCGCGGGTGGACCTCGACGATGATCCCGTCGGCGCCGGCGGCCGCGGCCGCGAGCGATAGCGGCGTGACCAGGTCGCGGCGACCCGCCGCGTGGCTGGGGTCGACGATCACCGGTAGGTGGCTGAGCTCCTTGAGCACCGGGATCGCGGTCAGGTCGAGCGTGAACCGGTAGGCGGTCTCGAACGTGCGGATCCCGCGCTCGCACAGCATCACCGACTCGTTGCCCTCCTTGAGCACGTACTCGGCGGCCATCAGCAGCTCCTCGAGCCTCGAGGACAGGCCGCGCTTGATCAACACCGGGCGCCCGCTGCGCCCGACCTCGGTCAGCAGCGAGTAGTTCTGCATGTTGCGCGCGCCGATCTGGATCACGTCGGCGACCTCGAGCACGTCGTCGAGATCGCGCAGGTCCATCAGCTCGGTGACGATCGGCAGTCCGGTCTGCTGCTTGGCCTCGGCGAGCAGCCGCAGCCCCTCCTGCCCGAGGCCCTGAAACGCGTAGGGCGACGTGCGCGGCTTGTAGGCGCCGCCGCGCAACATCGTCGCGCCGGCGGCGCTGACCGCGTGCGCCGTCTCGAGCGTCTGCTCGCGCGATTCGACCGTGCACGGCCCCGCGATCAGGGTGAAGTGATCGCCGCCGACCTTGCGCCCGGCGATCTCGAGCACGCTGCGCTGTCCGTGGCGGAATTGGGCGGACGCGAGCTTGTACGGCTTGAGGATCGGTACCAGCCGCTCGACGCCGGGAGCCCCTTCGAGGTCGAGCCTGGCGACGTGCTCGCGATCGCCGATCGCGCCAATGATCGTCAGCTCATCGCCGACGACGACGTGGGCCCGGGCTCCCACGCTCTCTACGCGCGCTACGACGGCCGTTACCTCCTGCTCGGTGGCCGTCGGTTTCATCACGATCATCATTTCGGTGTTCCTCTCTGCGAAATCGTACGGAAGGGCGGGCGAACGGGCCGGGCGCAGACGTGCGCGCGGCGGTGGGGACGGCGCTCGGCTTCCGAGCAGGCCCGCGCGGAGGCGGGCACAGGGGGAGCACGGCCGAGCGCCTAGCTAAATCGCCAGGACCAGACGCAGGGGCAGCCGGGATACGCAGAGAGGATGTGGCTGCCGTCGGTCATGCGCTCTGGGTTTTACCAGACAGAGTGATGAATTTGGGTTGTTAGTGCGCCCAAATTCATCATCCTGGGCGCGCTGCGGTGCGGGCTCACGCCCCGAGCAGCTCACCCAGCGCGCCGACGAACCGGTCGTTCTCGGGCTGGGTGCCGACCGTGACGCGCAGCGCGCCCTCGCGGCCCAGCGACGCACCGGCGCGCACGAGCACGCCGCGCTCACGCAGCCCGGCAACGAGCTCTCGCTCCTCGCAGCCGTCGGGCAGCCGCACCCAGATGAAGTTCGCGTCGGACTCCGCTACCCACAGGCCAAGGCCGCGCACCCCCTCCTCGAGATCCAGGCGCGCGGCGAGCGTCTGGGTCACGCGGCGCTCGACCTCGTCCTGGTGCTTGAGCGCCTCGACCGCGGCGGCCTGGGCGGCGGCGTTGAGGTAGAACGGCTGGCGCAGCTGATCCACCGCGGTGCGCAGCGCTTCGGACGCGCACAGCCCGTAGCCGACGCGCAGCGCCGCGAGCCCGTAGACCTTCGAGAACGTCCGCAGCACGACGAGGTTCGGGTAGCGGCGCAGCAGCTCGACCGATGCGTACGTGTCGCCCAGGCTCAGCGCGAACTCGCAGTAGGCCTCGTCGAGGATCACGCAGACATGCGACGGCACCCGCTCGAGGAAGACCTCGATCTGATCGAGCCCGACCGACGTCGACGTCGGGTTGTTGGGGTTGCAGACGAGCGCGAGCCGGGTTGCGACGGTGATCTCGGCCGCCATCGCGTTGAGGTCGTGGCGGTCGTCGTCGTCAAGCGGGACCTCGATCGCGCGGGCGCCCGACGCAGCCGCGAGGTGCGGGTACACGCTGAACGCCGGCCACGAGTAGACGACCTCGGCCCCAGGCTCGAGCAGCGCCTCGCCGGCCGCCAGCAGGATGTCGCAGGATCCGTTGCCGAGCGCGATCCGGCTCGCCGGGATCCCGTAGCGCTCCGACAGCGCGCGGCGCAGCGGCTCGTAGGAAGGGTCGGGGTAGCGGTTGGAGCCCGACAGCGCCCGCTGCGCCGCCTCAACCACCGCCGGCAGCGGCTCGAAGCACGACTCGTTGGAGGCGAGCATCGCCATCTCGGATCCGAGGTCGTAGCCCGAGGCGACCGGGTAGACCGGCATCCGGCTGATCCGTTGGGCGAACTCGAGCGACACGGCGAGACCTATTGTGCCGACTCGAGATCGGTGCGGAGCGTGCGTGCCTCGCCGAGGTAGACGTGGCGCGGCTCGTGGTCCTCGGCGGCGTAGTAGTGGACCAGCACCCGGATCACCCGCGGCAGCGAGCCCGGGACGGGGATCTCGCGGGTGCACAGCAGCGGCACGCGGCTGAGCCCGAGGTTGCGGGCCGCGACCGCCGGGAACTCGGCATTGAGGTCGTCGGTCAGCGTGAGGATGCAGCTGACCATCGCGTCGGCCTCGAGCTGGTTTCGCGACATCAGCTCGCGCATCAGCTCATCCGTCGCGCCGAGGATCGCCTGCGCGTCGTTTGACTGCACCGTATTTGCGCCGCGCAGCGCGAAGAGCCGCATCGGCGCGGCATTCTGCCAGAGCTCAGCAGCTCTTAGTCGACCCCGTAGACCGCGGCGCAGCCGAACTGCTTGACCGAGCGCAGGTGCGGGCCGAGCACGCGGACCATGTCCGCCTTGGTCTTGCAGTCGGCGAGCACGAACCGCGCCTGCGTGCCGTGCAGCAGGCGGGTGACGCCGCGCGGTCCGAGCTTGCCGGTGAACAAGTCGCGAGCGATCGCGCTGCGCTGGTGACAGTTGGGCTCTGACCACAGGCAGTCGCCGAGCAGCGTGTTGCGACCGGTGATCCCCGGCACGAGCGCGCCGAGGTAGCCCTGGGTGATCACGCCGCCGGGTGCCCGATCGGCGGCCAGGTAGTTCAGCGCATCGCGCTCGCCGGCGAGGATGTAGTTGCCGTTGCCGGCAGTCGGCTCGGCGAGCTTGGCCGCGTTGTAGAGCTCATAGCCGGTCGCCGGGATCGCCGCGACGGCGACGACCAGCGCGCCCACCAGCCGCGGACGCTTGAACGGCCGCCACCGCAGCGTCTGCAGGCCCTCGATCGCGAGCACCGACAGCGGGAACGTGATCCCCTGGAACGCGTGCAACGGCGTCGCCGCGGCGCCGGTGCCCGACAGGAAGTAGACGCCGAACGCGACCAGCGGCCAGCAGCGCGTCGCCGCCGCGAGGAACGTCTTGGGCGGGTTGCGGTAGGCGAGCAGCGCCGGGATCATCAGCGGCACGATCGCGATCACGATCGAGCCCAGCGGGAACGAGTGCTTGCTCGCCTGACGCGCCAGGTGCCATGCGAGGTCCGCGCGGGTCAGGATCACGTAATAGAGCAGCGGCGCGCCGGTCAGCCCGATCGTGACTGCCGCCAGCCCAAGCCGCGAGCGCGTGATCGGTTGGCGCAGCCCGACGATCAGCTCGCTGGCGATCACCAGCAGGATCAGTGCCTCGCCCTGCCACGGGTGCAGCAGGCTCGCGATCGCTCCGAGCACTCCCGGCATCCACGCGAGCCGCCGGTTGCGCAGCGCGGTGTCGTAGGTCAGCAGGCCGCCGACCATCGCCGCGAGCGCGATCAGCCCGAACGTGTAACCCCACGAGAGGAAGCCCGGGAACAGGTCGCCGAGCACGCCGAACTGCCCGAAGATCACCGTGAAGCACCCGAAGAACAGGCACAGCACCAGCCCGGCGCGCCGCTGCCAGAGGCCGTCGAGGCTGCGGTTGACGTACGTGCGGGCTGCCCAGAAGCCGGCGATCACCGCGACCGGCTTCCACAGCAGCAGCGTGATCCACGGCGCGACGCCGAGTGCTGTGATGCCGCCCGAGATCAGCACCGCCGGCTGGAAGTAGTCGTGTGGCGTCGAGCGCAGCACGAACAGGTTCGAGGCCAGGACATGGTTGGCCGCGTCGCGAATCCACGCCAGGTACTGCATCTGGTCGACGATGTAGACACCGTCGGTGCCTGTCCAGACGTGCCCGTTGACGACGACCTCCCACCCGTCGACAGCCATCACCCACATCGAGATCGCGGCGAACACGCCGAGCACGATCCAGTCAAAGCCGTCGATCCGGCGCTCGCGCGGCCGCGGCCCCGGTGGTGCGGGCGTGCGATCGAGCAGCGCCTGATCGGCGCTTGTCAAATCGATGTCAGCCCGCATCAGCGAGCGACGCTAACAGTCGGCCGATAATCGCGGCGTAAGCCCGGCGCCGGCTACTTCTCCAGCTTTTGCTGGAGCCGTTGCGAGGCGTGCCCGGCGGGGTTGTTGAGCGGATTCAGGCCATGCGCGAACAGCAGCATGTCGGTCGCCGGCATGAACGTGATGACGAGGAACACCGTCAGCGCGAGCGCGGCCTGGCGCAGCCTGACATTGGTGCTGAGCGCGGCGAGCGGCAGCAGCCACACGAGATACCACGGGACCAGCCAGGCGAGGCTGACGATCAGCGCGAACGTCGCCCAGCCGGCGCCCGCCAGCCAGTCGCGGCGCTGGCGGACCAGCAGCGCGACCGCGAGCACGACGGCGACGTTGAGTACGCGCAGCAACCCCGGCGTACCGCCGCCGATCCCGATCGCTAGCCCGAACAGGTTCGGGACGCTCCAGTTGGTCAGCAGCGTCGCCTGGTCAGACAGGTTGGGCAGCGACAGACCAAACAGCAAAAGGCTCATCGCCAGCAGCGGGATACCGGCGATCACGCATCCCTCGATGATCCGCCGGCGCCGGATGTTCGGGCGCGCCGCGAGCAGCAGGAACGGCAGCAGCAGCCCGGCCGTGAACTTGACCGCGATCGCGACCATCACCGCCGCGCCCGCGGAGCGGTCGCGATGCGAGAGCAGGAAGGCGATCGCAGCGGTCGATGGGACGAGCATGAAGAAGTCGTTGTGAAACCCGGGGATCGCGTACATCAAGAAGATCGGGTTGGCCGCGACGAACAGGATCGCGAACCGCGGGTCGCGTCCGAGCGCGCGTGCGCACTGCGCGACGAGTGCGATGAAGGTGAGGCTCAGCAGCACCGTGATCACCTTCAGCGTCCAGTAGGCGACCGGCAGCGACAGCCACGCGAGCGGATACGTCAGCGCCGTGAACAGCGGCCCGTAGGGGCTCAACAGGTGATGCCAGGTCGAGAACCGATAGACCGGGTCGTGCATCTCCGACGCGATCGGGTGCGTATACGGGTTGAGGTGGTGCAGGCCCCCGAGGCGCGCGTAGCCCAGGTAGTTGAACACGTCGGTCAGCTGCTGCGGCGGGCTGAACAGGAGGATCGCGTGCAGCGCCAGGACCGTGATCACGATCGCTCGCATCGACAGCGTGCGGACTGAGGCAAGCAGCGCCGCGTAGGCGACCAGCATCACGACAAGCACGACGCTCAGCCCGATGTTCAGGCCGTGGGGGCTACCGAGCAGGTGCGACAGCGGCCCGTGCAGCACATGCAGCGGGCCTGCCTCCCAGCTCGGATAGGTGAGGTTGCTCGTCGGCACCAGCACCGACGTGCCAGCGGTCGCGAATGCGACCACAAGGAACACGCCGACCACGAGCGCGACGAGGGCGCGGCGTCCACCAAGCGGCTCGAGCCGGCGCTGGATTCGCGGCAGCGCAGAGCTCACCCCCAGGGCGGGGATGCGAGGCAGCGCGACGGCGGCGTCGCCCTGCGTGCCGACGCCTGCTACGGGCGTGGCAGCGAGCATGGGGCTCTCACGCGGAGCCGAGTCTTTCCGCATCTTCGGGAAATAGTGCCCGTTGTGAGGTGGTCAAGATGGAGTTGCTCGTTGCAATCTCGTTAAGGTCTTCCACGTTTTAGGGGGCTTCGAACATCGATCAGATGCTCGTGTCGTGCCGGCGAGCCTCGGTTAACGCCACCTAGCCGCCGCCGGCCGACTGCAGCGCGCGCACCTCGCCGTCGCTCAGCCGCCGGTGGTCGCCGGCGCGCAGGTCGCCGAGCGCGAGCGACCCGAGCCGCACCCGGGAGAGCGACAAGACCGGGTGCCCAACGTACTCGCACATCCGCTTGACCTGGCGCTTGCGTCCCTCGTGAATCGTGATCTCGAGCGTGTCGCGACTGAGACGCCGGACGGCGGCTGGCGCCGTCGGGCCGTCGTCGAGCACGACCCCCTGGCGCAGCGCGGCGACCGCCTGCTCGCGCACCGGCCCGTTGGCGACCGTCACCCGGTAGGTCTTCGGTACCTCGAAGCTCGGATGCGTGAGCCGGTAGGCGAGGTCGCCGTCGTTGGTCAGCAGGATCAGGCCGGTGGTGTCGATGTCGAGCCGGCCGACCGGATACAGGCGCGCGTCTGACGTCACCAGCGACACGACCGTCGGGCGCCCCTGCGGATCGCTTGCGGTCGAGACGACGCCGCGCGGCTTGTGCAGGGCGTAGACGACGAGTGTCTCGGGCGGCTTGACCGTCAGGCCGTCGACGGCGACCGGCTCGCTGCCGTCGACGTCGCGCGCCGGGTCGTCGACGATCTCGCCACGGACGGTCACGCGCCGGTCGCGCACGATCTGCTCGCACGCCCGTCGTGATCCGACCCCGGCGTGCGCTAGGTACTTGGCCAGCCGCACGGGCCTGCCACCATAGAGATTGATGGACCTTTCACTGCTCGAGCGCACGCTCTCAGAGCTCGGACAGCCGCGCTACCGCGCCGGTCAGATCTGGCGCTGGGCCGCGCGCGGCGCCGAGGGCTTTCAGGCGATGACCGACGTGCCGCTCGCGCTTCGCACCGAGCTCGAGCGGTCGGTGCCGTTCTCGACGCTGACCGTCGAGAACGAGGCCCACGCCCGCGACGGCACCGTCAAGATCCTGTTTGGAACACATGACGGCCGCCCCGTTGAGGCGGTGATGATGCGCTACCGCGACGGTCGCCGGTCGCTGTGTCTGTCCTCGCAATCCGGCTGCCCGCTGACGTGCACGTTCTGCGCGACCGGGCAGATGCGCTTCGGGCGCAACCTCACGACCTCGGAGATCGTCGACCAGGCGCTCCACTTCCGCCGAATCGAGGACGTCGACCACGCCGTGTTCATGGGTATGGGCGAGCCGATGATGAACATCGACAACGTCCTGGGCGCGTGCGAGCTGCTGCCCGAGCTGGGGATCACCAACCGGCGCACCGCGATCTCGACCGTCGGCTGGATCCCCGGGATCGAGCGGCTGACGGCGAGCCAGATGCCGGTCCGCCTGGCGCTGTCGCTGCATGCCGCCGACGAGGCGCTGCGCTCGCAGCTGATGCCGGTCAACGATCGCTTCCCCCTGTCCGACGTGCTCGCCGCGTGCGAGGCCCACTACCTGCGAAAGCACCGGCGGGTGTTCGTCGAGTACGTGATGTTGGCCGGCGTCAACGACTCCCACGCGCAGGCAGTCCAGCTCGCCGAGGTGCTCGATCCGAGCATCTACAAGGTCAACCTGATCCCCTTCAACCCCACCGATTCCCAATACGCGGGCTCGAGCCCGAAGGCGATTGAGGCGTTCAAGGACGAGCTCGGCAGGCGCGGCGTGACCGCAACCGTGAGGCTCACGCGGGGCCGCGACATCGACGCCGCCTGCGGACAGCTGGCAGCGCGCGCGCAGTCAACGAATCCTGCCCCTGAAGGCTTGCACGAGACGGTCGGCCGGCCCTAGAGTCGGGCCCCGATGGCGAGCGAGCTGCGCAACCTCGACGCTGACCGAGCTGCCGTGCTCGAGACGCTGTGCGAGGCGATCGTGCCGGGCAGCACGCGCGTCGGTCCGGTCCTCTACATCGACGCACTGATGTCGCAGATGCCCGAGGGCGAGCGCGATGCGGTACTCGCGTCGGTTGACGCGCTCGCCGACGCCGCCGCCGGCGGCTCGCAAGCGCTCGCGCCGCTGGCGCTGACACCCGGGTTCCTGCATGTCCGGGCGCTCGCGATCGAGGCGTTCTACAGCGACTTCGCCGCGCCCGGCTGCAGCGGACCGAGCGCGTATCAGGAGATCGACTTCCATTCGCCGCTGGCGATGCGGATCGCCAAGGACTGGTCCTACCTCGGGATCGCGGAATGAGCGAGCGCTTCGAGGTCGTGGTCGTCGGATCGGGCGCCGGTGGCGGTGTCGTCGCCGGCGAGCTGGCGATGCGCGGCCGCTCGGTGTTGCTGCTCGAGGCCGGCAACCACCTGACCGCGGCGGACTTCGTGCGCTGGGAGAGCAAGGCCGGTCACGACCTCTGGTGGCCGATCCGGTTCGCGTTTCCAGTCGGTGAGCCGGGTACCGGGCCGGTTGCGCTGATCGGCGGGCGCTGCGTCGGCGGCAGCACGACGATCAACACGAAGGTCGCGCTGCGCCCGAGCCAGCGTGAGCTGGACAAGTGGCATGCCGCGAGCGGGCTGTCCAACGACCGCGGCGAGCCGATCTCGCGCGCCGACCTCGACCCCTACTACGACCGCGTCGAGAGCTACCTGTGCGTCCGCGAGCGCACCGACTGGGACCTCAAGCCCTGCGTGCAGACGATCAAGCGCGGCTTCGACGCCGTCGGCGCGACGCTCGAGCCGGTGCGCATGTACACCGACGAGAACTGCATGCAGTGCGGCTCGTGCCTGCAGGGCTGCCCGACCAACGCGGGCAAGTCGACGCTCAACACCTACATCCAGCGAAACCTGTCCACGGGCGCGCTGGCGCTGCGTGCCGGCGCCGCCGTGCAGCGCATCCTGATCGAGGACCGTGGCTCCGGGCCCGAGGCGACCGGCGTCGAGTACCTCGAGCCCGACGGCAGCCGCCACCGGGTCGACGCCGACGTCGTCGTCGCCGCGTGCGGCTCGCTGCGCACGCCGCAACTGCTCCTGCGCTCCGAGGTCCCGAACGCTTCGATCGGACGCACGCTCGGCCTGCATCCGGCGCAGTTCGTGTTCGGGCTGTTCGAGGAGCCCCAGGACGCGCACATGGTCGCGCCGATCACCGGCCACTGCATGGACTTCGCTGCCGACGACGCCGGTGGGTTCGTGGTCGAGGCGGTCACCATCCAGGACCCGATCGGCTTCACCGTCAGCCTCTGCGACGAGAACGGGCCGATGTGGGGCCCGCCGCTCGTCGAGGCGGCGCGCAAGTACCGACGCTGGGTCGGGCTGCTGAACATGTCAAACGACGACAACAACGCGACCGTCACGCTCGATCCCGGCGGCAACGAGCAGTTCACCGCCGACTTCCAGCCGGTCGAGCGCGACCGGATCCAGGCCGCGTTCGAGTTCTCGCGCAAGGTGCTCGAGGCCGCCGGCGCAAGCGCGATCCTGTGGTCGTCGATGGCGACCACGCACATGCAGGGCAGCTGCCGGATGGGGGTCGACCCGGCGACGTCCGTCGTCGATACGCACGCCGAATCCCACGAGGTGCGCCGGCTGTACGTCGGTGACAGCTCGCTGATCCCCAGAACCCTGTCAGTCAATCCGTCGCTGACGATCATGGCGCTCGCGACGAGGCTCGCCGAGCACCTCGACGCCAACGACAGCGGCTACCTGCAGGGCCGCGAGGCGCTCGTCGCCTAGGTCCGCCTAGCCAGCTGTGGCCGGCTGGCCGCCGGCGCGCGCCTCGCCGGCGCGAAGTAGCCGCTCGCGCAGCTCCTGCTCGAGCTCGGGCTCGGGATCGAACTCGCCGATGTCAGGCAGCTCGTCGATCGCGCCGAGGCCGAACAGGCGTAGGAACAACTCGGTGGTGCGGTACAGGACCGCGCCGAACTGGGAGCGGCCGGACTCCTCGATCACCCCCCGCTCGAGCAGCGTGGCCGCGGCCGATTCGGCCCCGACGCCGCGAATCCGCGCGATCTCGGGGCGCGAGACCGGCTGCAGGTAGGCGATGATCGCCAGCGTCTCGGCCTGCGCCGGGGTCAGCGGCGGCGTGCGCGGGCGTGCGAGCAGCCGCCGCGCGGCGGGCTCGGAGTCGGGGTGGCTCGACAGCACATAGCCGCCCGCGAGCTCGCGCAGCACGAACCCGCGGCGCTCGAACTCGTAGTGCTCGCGCAGGCGCTCGACCGCCGTGACGGCCTCGTGTAACTCGACGCCGATGGCGTCGGCGAGCGCGTCGGCGGTGACCGGTTCGGAGCTGAGGAACAGCAGCGACTCGATCGTGCGCTCGAGCTCCGGGCTCGCGGCGGTGGCGGCGGACTCGGTCACGCGCTCACTCGCAGTCTGCTTGGCGGCGCGGATGCGACCGCTTCAACGGTGATCTCGCCGAACGGCTCGCCCTGTGTCCAGGTCGCCTCGCCCTGCTTGTAGAGCTCGAGCAGCGCGAACAGCGTGACCGCGATCGTGACCCGGTCGGCGCGCGCGACCGCCTCGTCAAAGTTGAACCGACCGCGGGCGAGCAGCTTTCGCAAGTGGGCGAGCCGCTCGGCGACGGTCACCTTGGGCACGCCGATGTGGCGCAGGTCGACCGGCTCGGGCATCCGCAACAGCTCGCCGATCGAGCGAGCGAGGATCGAGGGCGCGTACACAGCGACGGCATCGCGCAGCGACGCGCGGCGAAGCGACGGCGGCAGCGGCGCCGAGCGAAATCTAAAGCCGGACTGGTCGGCGAGTCGCTCCTGGAGGTGGTTGGCGGCGGCGCGGTAGCGATGGGCGTCGAGCAGCCTCGCGAGCAGCTCCTCGGCCGCCTCGCCGGGGTCGAGCTCGATCAGCTCCTGCTCCTCGCCCGGCAGCAGCAGCCGCGACTTGAGCTCGAGCAGCGCCGCGATCAGCACCAGGAACTCGGTCGCGGCCTCGAGATCGAGGTCGCCGCGCTGCTCGAGGTGGTCGATGTAGGCGATGACGATGTCGGCGAGGTCTACCTCGAGCAGATCGACCTCCTCGCGCAGGATCAGCGTCAGCAGCAGGTCGAACGGGCCCGCGAACACGTCGAGGTCCAGCTCCAGGTCGACCAGGCGCATCGACGGGACGTTAGCGGCGCGGGTGGTCGTTACGGTAGGTGCGTTGGTGCCTCGAATGCGAGGCACTTACCGTGGCGGCCACTGGACCGGTCCGACGCCCATCACGTCGCGGACGTCCGCAAGCGTGTCGGAGGCGATCGCGCGGGCCTTGTCGGCGCCCTCGGAGAGGATCCGGTCGAGCTCTGGCTCGTCGGCGCGCAGCTCCTCGTAGCGCTCGCGAACCGGCGCGAGGAATTCGACGACGGCGTCGGCGACGGCCTGCTTGAACGCCCCGTAGCCGCTTCCGTCGAACTCATGTTCGATCTGCTCGGGACTGAGCCCCCGGACCGCCGCGAGGATGTCGATCAGGTTCGAGACCCCGGCCTTGTCGGGCGCCCGCCTGATCTCGCTACCCGAGTCGGTGACGGCCGAGCGAAACTTCTTGGTGATCACGGCGGGGTCATCGAGCACCAGCACGGTGCCCTGCGGGCTGCCGCCGGTCGTCGACATCTTGCGATCGGGGAACTGCAGATCCATGATCCGGGCGCCGACCTCGGGGACCCGGACCTCGGGCACCACGAACGTCTCGCCGAAGCGCGCGTTGAAGCGCACAGCGACGTCGCGCATCAGCTCCACGTGCTGGCGCTGATCCTCGCCGACTGGTACCTCGTGGGCGCGGTAGGCGAGCACGTCGGCGGCCTGCAACACCGGATAGGTGAACAGTCCGGCGCTGACCAGCTCGCGCTGAGCGCCCGACTTCTCCTTGAACTGGGTCATCCGGTTGAGCTCGCCGAACGAGGTGACGCTCGTCAGCAGCCAGCACAGCTCGGTGTGCTCGCGGACGTCGCCCTGGCGAAAGAAGATGCAGCGGTCGGGCTCCAGCCCGGCCGCCAGCAGTGTCGCGGCGGTGTCGTAGACCGACTCGCGCAGCACGGCGGCGTCGTAGGGAACCGTGATCGCGTGCAGGTTGACGACGCAGTAGATCGCCTCGCCGCGGTCCTGCCCCGCGACGTACTGGGTGATCGCGCCAATGTAGTTGCCGAGGTGCTTGCGGCCGGTCGGCTGGATGCCCGAGAAGATCCGCATCGGCTGGCAGGCTAGCGAGCCGCGGCCGCGTGCACTTTCGAGCACACGGCGCACCGGCATCGGACCATTGCTGAATCGTCACTGGATAGCGGGCACGATCCAGCACACCTCGCCCGGCCAAGCGCCGCGTGCGAAGTTTTGCCCGGCCCGGCCCGGCCCGACCCGGACCAGCTGACCAGTGGGCTATCTCGCGAGCGCGCTGCCCGGGGTGCCCGCACGCTTGGCGGCGGCGCGGCGATCGCCCGACAGCAGCCAGGCGGCGATCACACCGGCGATGCCGCCGCACAGGTGGCCCTGCCACGAGATCCCGCCGTGCGGCACGAGGCTTGCGAGCAGCACGCCGCCGAAGATCACACCGACGACGATTCCGGTGAGGATCTCGAGCGCGCTGCGGTCAAAGAAGCCGCGGGTCAGCAGGTACGTCGCGTAGCCGAACACGAGCCCGCTCGCCCCGACGACTTGCGTCCCGCCCGGGGACACGAGCCACGTGCCCAGGCCGCCGAGCACGATCACGATCAGCGTCACGCCGACGAACTGGCGGGCGCCGGTGAGCGCGATCAGCAGCCCCATGAACACCAGCGGGATCGTGTTGCCGATCAGATGCGACCAGCTCGCGTGCAGGAACGGGGCCGTGAAGATGCCCCAGATCCGGTCGACGTTGTGGGCGTAGAGCCCGTCGGAGTCCAGCCGGTAGCTGTCGGCCGCGTTGATCAGGTTGATCAGCCACATCAGCGCGACCATCCCCGCCAGCAGCACGACGCCCTCGCGTCGCGCGGCGGCGGCCTTCGGGGTGGGACTGGTGATGCTCATGGCCGCAAATATAGAGCGGCACCGAGGCCGCTCCGCCGGCTTCTTCAGCTATTCATATCCAGCACTTCGGCGGCCACCGCGAGCGCCACCTCCGCGCGCTCGTGCAACGAGCGATCAAGCACGAACTCCTGGGGCGTGTGGGCGCCGCCGCCACGCGGGCCGAGGCCGTCGATCGTGATCGGGATCGTCGCGGCGAAGTGGCTGGCGTCGCTCGCGCCCCCGCGCGCGGCGCCGACGATCGGACGGCCGAGCCGCGCGCCGGCGCGCTCGAGCAGCCCGCGGGTGGTCTCGATCGCATCCATCCCGGGCCATTTGCGTCCAAGCCCCGCCTCGAGCGTGACGCCGTTGATCTCGGGCTCGACGGCTGCGAGCACCGCATCGAACGCGTCGAGCCGGTCCGCGCGCATGTCGAACAGCAGCTCGCCTGCCGCCGGCACGACGTTGAAGGCGTCGCCCGAGCGGATCACGGTCGGCACGACGCTGAGGTGCTCGGGCCCGTGCGGATGGTGGTGTGCCGACAGCGCGGTCGCGGTCTGCGCGAGCCCGAGCAGCGCGTTACGGCCCTGGTCGGGGGCGCTGCCGGAATGCGACGCGCGGCCGGTTGCGGTGACCCGCAGCGTGCCGGCGGCCTTGCGGCGCACGATCACGGCCTCGCCTCCGTCCTGCGCCAGCTGGCCGGCCTCAAAGCAGAGGCACGCGTGATAGCCGGCGAACCGCTCTACGTGCGCGAACTCGGCTGTCCGCCACTCCTCGTCGGTGACGAGCAGCACCGCGAGCTCGGAGAACGCCTCGGGATGCGCGGCCAGCGCCCTGGCTACCCCGAGCGCCAGCACGACGCCACCCTTCATGTCCGCCGACCCAGGGCCGTACAGCCGGTCGCCGTCGCGGCGCATCGGGGCGTGCGACTCGTGCGCGACGACCGTGTCGACGTGGCCGAGCAGCAGCACCCGGCGCGAGCCCGTCCCCGGCAGCCTCGCGACCAAGTCGGGCGCGCTGCCGCGCGTCGAGCACGCGATGCGCTCGGCGACGGCGCGTGTAGGCAGCATCTCGACGCACAGCTCGATCGCCTGCTCGGCGCCTCCGATGTCGCCCGACGGCGAGGAGATCGCAACGAGCGCGTCCAGCTCGCGCTCGGCGCGCTGGGCGATCTCGGCGGCGGCCGAGGCGATCAGCGAGTCCACGCCACCGCCCCGCCGCCGGCATGCGCGAGCACGTCCTGCGCCTTCAGCGACCGCGGCTCGGCGCCGTCGCGCGCGGCTCGGTAGGCGAGCGCCGCCAGCGCCTCGTTGACGGGCGTCGGGACGCCGTGGAGGCGTCCGAGCAGCAGGATCTCACCGTTGAGGAAATCCGTTTCGACCTCGCCGGCGTGCCGGGCGAGGCTCTGCCACGTCGACGAACCCGAGCGTCTGCCCGGCTGCACTCCGAGCCGCTTCCAGCGACCGGCGACGTCCGCCACCTCGGGCGCGTCAAACTCGATCCCGGCCGCGCTCAGCACTGCTTGGCCCTCCTCGCGGACCGCCTCGGTGAGCTGATCGGCCTCGGGCCCCGCCTCGCACAGGGCGCCGACCGCATTGGCGAGGTTCAGCAACAGCTTCGCGTGCTTTAGGCGCATCACGTCGGGATGCGCGCACGCTTCGAATCGCGATCCCCGGAGGGCCGCCGCGATTTCCTCGGCGAGCTCGTCGGCGCCGCCCGGATAGCGGCCGACGTCGATGATCCCCGTTAGTTGCGACGCGTGCGATTCGACCACGCCAGGCTCGATGTGGGCGGCGGGCATCATCACGACCGCCCCGTAGACGTTGGCGAACAGCCGCAGCGCGAGCCGTTCGTTCTCGACTCCGTTCTGCATGCAGACGATCGCCGTCGCGGGCGGCGCGACTGCGCGCATCGCGGCGAGCGCGCCCGCGGTGTCCTGGCTCTTGGTCGCCAGCAGCACGACGTCGCTGCCGCTCCAGGTGATCTCCGCGGGCGAGTCGCAGGCATCGATCTCGAGCACGATGTGCTCGTCGGGCGCCTCGAGTGTCAGCCCGTTGTCGCGGATCGCCTCGTAGTGGGCGCCGCGCGCGATCAGCACGACTTCGTGCCCGGCCTGGTGAAGCCGGGCGCCGGCTACTCCGCCGATCGCCCCGGCGCCGAAGACGACGAACCGCATCAATCGAGCGGCTGGCGGACGATCGGCCGGCGCGCGGCGGCGGCTTCGTCAAGGCGGCGGACCGGAGTCGAATACGGAGCGTTGCGCGCGACCTCGGGATCGTCGCGAGCCTCGCGCAGGACCTCGGCGATCACGTCGGCGAAGCGGTCGAGCGTCTCGCGGGTCTCGGTCTCGGTGGGCTCGACGAGCAGCGCCTCGTCGACGATCAGCGGGAAGTACACCGTGGGCGGGTGCACGCCGTAGTCGAGCAGCCGCTTGGCAAGGTCCAGTGTGCGGATCTTCAGCTGCTGCTTCATCGGCGAACCCGAGAGCACGAACTCGTGCATGCACAGCCGGTCATGAGCAGCCGGCAGGTACTCGGCGATCCCCTCGCGGCGCAGCCGGGCGAGCAGGTAGTTGGCGTTCAGTACCGCGACCTCTGAGACCTCGCGCAGCCCTGCGGCGCCGAGCGAGCGGATGTAGGCGTACGAGCGGACGAACACGCCGTAGTTGCCCTGAAATCCGCGCAGGCGGCCAATCGACTTGGGGCGGTCGTAGTCGAGCTCGTAGTGCGCCTCGGCGCCGTTGCCCGAATGCGCGCGGCGGACGACCTGCGGGCGCGGGAGGAACGGTTCGAGCGTGTCGGACACCGCGATCGGTCCGGCACCGGGGCCGCCGCCGCCGTGCGGCTGGGTGAACGTCTTGTGCAGGTTGAAGTGCACGATGTCGAAGCCCATGTCGCCGGGGCGGCAGATACCCATGATCGCGTTGAGGTTGGCGCCGTCGTAGTAGAGCGTCGCCCCGACCCCATGCACGATCCGCTCGATCTCCTCGATCCCGGGCTCGAACAACCCCAGCGTCGAGGGGTTGGTGAGCATCAGGCACGCGACCTTGTCGTCGGCCTTGGCCCGAAGGTCGTCGAGGTCGACGTTGCCGTGCGAGTCGGTGCCGACCTTCACGACCTCGTAGCCGGCCATCGTCACCGTCGCCGGGTTGGTCCCGTGCGCGGTGTCTGGGGTCAGCACCTTCGTGCGCCGCTCGCCGCGGTCCTCGTGCAGCGCGCGCGTCAACAGCACGCCCGCAAGCTCGCCATGCGAGCCCGCCGACGGCTGCAGCGACACGTGCGGCAGCCCCGCGATCTCGCCCAGCGCCCCCTGCAGACGCCACATCAGCTCGAGCGCGCCCTGGGCGCGGCTCGGGTCCTGGAGCGGGTGCAGCGCCGCGTTACCGGGCAGCGCCGCGATTCGCTCGTGGAGCTTGGGGTTGTGCTTCATCGTGCACGAGCCGAGCGGGTAGAAGCCGGTGTCGAGGTCGAAGTTGCGCTTCGACAGGCGGTTGAAGTGGCGCACGATCTCGGGCTCTGAGACCTCGGGCAGCCGCGGCGGAGCCGAGCGCCGCAGCTCCGGCGCGAGCAACTCGTCCAGCGGCCGCTCGGGCACGTCGAGCGCCGGTGCCACGAACGCGCGCCGCCCGGGCTTGGAGCGCTCGTAGATCGTCAGCTCGTCGTCGGCCGCGCGGATCATGCACCCACCCCGACTTTCCCCGACCGCGACGACGCCGCCGCGAGCGCGCCGGCAAGCCGGTCGATGTCGGCCCTCGTGCGCTTCTCGGTGATCGCGACCAGCAGCCCGTCCGACAGCTCCGGGTAGTCGCGGCCGAGCCGGTAGCCAGGGTTGATCCCCTGCTTGCGGCACTCGGCGATCACGTCATCGACCGGCGCCGCCAGCCGCACCGCGAACTCGCGAACCACCGGCTGCTCGTGCAGCAACGTGACGCCGTCGATCTCGCTCAGCCGTTCTCGCGCGTATGCCGTGCGCTGGAGCATCAGCTCGGCGAGCTCGACGACTCCCCGCGCGCCCAGCCAGCTGAGATAGATCACCCCGGCGAGCGCATTGAGCGCCTGGGCGGTGCAGATGTTCGAGGTCGCGCGCTCGCGACGGATGTGCTGTTCGCGCGTCTGCAGCGTCAGCACGAACCCGCGCTTGCCGTCGACATCGCGCGTCTCGCCGGCGATCCGCCCGGGCATCCGCCGCAGCATCGCCTCGGTCACGGCGAAGAAGCCGAACGACGGCCCGCCGAAGTCCAGGCGGTTGCCGAGCGACTGTCCCTCGCCGACGGCGATGTCGACCCCGCACTCGCCCGGCGGGCGCAGCAACGCAAGCGGCAGCGGATCGCACGAGCAGATCGTCAGCGCGCCGGCGTCGCGCGCGGCCTGGGCAAGCGGCTCGAGGCGTTCGACGGCGCCGAGGAAGTTCGGCTGGGAGAGGATCACGGCGCTGACGTCCTCGTCGAGCGCCGGCAGCTCGGTGACGCCGTCGCGCAGCGGCGCCTCGACGACCTCCATCCCCCATGCGTGCGCGAGCGTCGCCAGCGCCTCGCGCGAATGCGGGTGCACGCCGCGAGAGACGACGAACTTGCGCCGGCCGTTGGCGAGCTTGGCGACGTAGCCGGCCGCGGCGACGGCGCTTGGCCCCTCGTAGACCGAGGCGTTGGAGAACGGCAGCCCGGTCAGCTCGGAGATCGCGGTCTGGTACTCGAACATCGCCTGCAGGCCGCCTTGGGAAATCTCCGGCTGGTAGGGCGTGTAGGGCGTCAGGAACTCCGAGCGCATGATGATCGAGTCGACCAGCGCCGGGATGTAGTGGTCATACATGCCGGCGCCGAGGAACGAGACCTCGTCGTCGGTCGACACGTTGCGCGCAGCGAGCGCGCGCAGCTCGGCCAGCACCTCCTGCTCCGACAGGCCGTCGTCGAGCGCCAGCGGCCGATCGAGGCGCAGCTGGGCGGGGATATCGGCGAACAGCTCCTCTACCGAGGAGACGCCGATCGCCTCGAGCATCTCGCGGCGGTCGTCCTCGGTGACCGACGTGTAGCGGGTCATGCGTCCAGGGACGCCTCGTAGTCAGAGGCGTTCATCAACGACTCCGTCTCAGACGGATCCGACAACTTCACCTTCACGAGCCAGCCCTCCCCATACGGGTCGTCATTGATCTTCTCGGGGTTCTCCGACAGCGCTGCGTTGACCTCGACCACCTCGCCCGACAGCGGCGCGAACACGTCGGACACGGCCTTGACGGACTCGACCTCGGTGTAGGCCTGGTCCTTGCTCACCTCGCTTCCTACCTTCGGCGGGTCGAAGAACACGACCTCGCCGAGCGCGTCCTGCGCGTACCAGGTGATCCCGAACGTGGCGCTGTCGCCGTCTACGCGCGCCCAGTCGTGCTCGGGGTGGTACAGCAGGTCGCTCGGGTAGCTCGGGTCGGCGGCCATATCACGGTCCCTTTCGGTAGAGGGGCTTTGGCTCGATCACGGCGGACCGGATGGTGCCGCGCACGTCGATCTCGATCCGCGTGCCGATCTCGGCACGGTCGCTGACAACGTACGCCATCCCGATTCCGCGCTCCAAGCAGGGTGAGAAGCTGCCGCTGGTCACAACGCCACCGCCGACGACGGCGTTGCCCTGGCGCGCGATCCCGGGGCCCTCGACGGCGAACGGCACAAGCTTCTGCGCCGGCGGCGCGGCGCGCGCGGCCGCCACGGCCTCGGACCCGATGAACCCGGTGGCCTCCTTGCAGCACCAGCCGAGACCGGCTTCGATCGGGCCGTGGTCCTCGCTGAGATCGTTTCCGTAAAGGTGAAAGCAGGCCTCCAGGCGCAGCGTGTCGCGCGCGCCGAGCCCCACCGGAGCCGCGCCCGCGGCGACGATCGCATCCCACACGACCGACGCGCAGGACGGGTCAAGCAGCAGCTCGACGCCGTCCTCGCCGGTGTAGCCGGTCCCGCACACGAGCATCGGCGTGCCCGCGATCGTGCGCTGGCAGCAGTGCATCCGCGAGGGCAGCGGCCCGTCACTGAGCCCCTGCACCAGCGCTCGCGCTCGCGGGCCCTGGACCGCGAGCATCGCGTAATCGTCGCAGCGGTCAAACACGTCGACATCAAACTCGGCCGCCTGCTGCCCAAGCCAGGCGAGGTCGCGCTCGTGGTTGGCGGCGTTGGTCACCGTCAGGTAGTGGCACTCGGCCAGGCGGTAACTGAACAGGTCGTCGAGCACGCCGCCGTCGTCGCGGCACATCAGGCTGTACTGAGCGCCGCCCTCGGGGACCCGGCGCACGTCGTTGGTGACCAGCCGCTGAAGGAACGCGAGCGCATCGGGGCCGCGCGTCTCGACCTGGCCCATGTGCGAGACGTCGAACACGCCGACGTCGGTGCGGACCGCGATGTGCTCCTGGCGGATTCCGGCGTATTGGATCGGCATCTCCCAGCCCGCGAACGGGACTAATTTGGCGCCTGCGGCCGCGTGACGCTCGTACAGAGCGGTCCGGCGCAGTGACGTCTCGGCGGTGGGAGGCACCGCTCAGCAGGCTAGTACAAGCGGTGGCTGCGAGGGCGCCGCCGCGACTTGCTGGCGGGCGCGATCTGGACGGTCCCGTGGTAGATCTGCGAGACGGTCGCAAACGACGGCTTCGGGTTGCCCTGGAGGTCGACCACGCCCTTCTCGTTGAACGGCGGGTTCGGCCGCGGGTCGCCGCCTGAATAGCCCGGGAATGCGACGTAGTCCTGCAGCGCGAAGTACATCGCCCCCGACAGGTAGGGCTTGGTCGCGAACACCCCGAGGTGGAACGCGATCGTGTTGACCTGGAACTGGTAGGTGCCGCGCTCCTCGACCGGTCCGTTGCGGTTGGCGTCGAATCCGAACTCGGTGACCATCAGCGCCTTGGTCGGATAGCAAGCGTGGACGAAGTCCAGGAACGGGCCGAGCGCGTCGCGGTCGTCGTCGCCGCCGCCGCCGGCATCGAACCACCCGAAGTACTCGTTGTCGCCGAGCACGTCCAGCGGCGCGTACGCCTTCTGGCAAGCGACCCCGGGCCAGTTGCTGATCGCCATCGCGACCGGGCGGGTCGGGTCGAGCTTGCGGGCGAGCGCGGCGGCGCCGGCGATGTAACGCGACTCGGGCGCAGTCACCGGCGTCGGCAGCTCGTTGCCGATGCTCCACAGCATCACCGACGGGTGGTTCTGGTTGGTGAGGATGTTGGACGTCAGGACCGCATGGGCGTTGGCGATCCAGGCCGGCTGGTCGAGGTACTGGGAGGCCACCTGGTAGACGGGTATCTCGGACCAGATCAGCAGCCCGTCGCGGTCGGCCATCTCCTCGATCTCGGGGTTGAGCGGGTAGTGGGCGCGGATCACGGTCCCGCCGATCTCCCTGATCCAGCCGACGAGGTCGCGCATCGCCGCTGGATCGAGCGCCGAGCCGAGCTGCAGATCGGACTCGTGGATGTTGAACCCGCGCAGGTTGAGCGCACGCCCGTTGAGCAGTAGGTGGCCGTTGACGACGGTGATGCTGCGGATCCCGCTCTCGTCGACGTAGCCGCCGAGCCCGTGGCCCTTGGCATCGGCCAGCGTCAGCGTCGCGCGGTACAGCTGCGCGTGGCCGATCGACCACAATCGCGGGTGGGCGATCGTCGTCGAGGCCTTCGCCGTCCAGGTCGCGTGCGGTGCGATCTTCGCGGTCCCGAAGTCCAGCTTGGCCGCGCCGTAGCGGCCCTGGAGCTTGACCGTCTGGCGCTTGGAGGTCAGGTTGCGGATCAGCGCCTGCTCCTGGATCGTCGCCGAGCAGGTCGCGCAACGCAGGATCGGGCGGACCTGCACCTGCGAGATGTCTGCGCGCTGCACTGACCGCAAGTAGACCTCGCGGACGATCCCGCCGTAGTTGAACCAGCCACCGCCCGGGCCGGGCGGCAGGTCCGCCTTCGTGCGGCGGTCGTCGACGCGGATGATCAGCCGGTTGACGCCCGCGTGCAGGCCGCTGAGATCGAACTCGAACGGTAGGTAGGCGCCGGCGTGGCTGCCGATCAGCCGGCCGTTGAGCCACACCGTCGCGCGGTAGTTGACCGACTCAAACCGGATGATCCAGTGTCGCTCTGCGGCGCTCACGTATTTCGCGAACGCTCCGCTGGGCAGCGTGAAGTCGCGCCGGTACCAGCCGACGTAGCCCTGCATGCTGGCGACCGAGAAGTTCCCGGCGTTGTAGGCGTTGGGGACCGTCACCGGTGACCAGCCCTCGGTCGAGGAGACGTTCGAGTTCCAGCGCTGCGCGAGCCCGACGTCGGTCGGATCGGCTCGGAACAGCCACTCGCCCCCCAGCAGGTAGCGGCCGCTCTGCCCGTCGGTGTACAGCGCGCCGGCGGTCGGCGCCGTCGGGGTGTAGACGGGCCCCTGCGCGTGCGCCGCGCTCGCCCCGAGGAGCACGATCGCAAACGCGAGCATCAGCGCGCGGCGGGTCACTTGGAGGTTCCCTTCTTGTGCTTTTTCTTGGGCTTGGGCTTCGGCTTGACCTTGACGACGGTCACCGTCGGGGTCTTGTTGCCGGCCTTGTCGAAGACGGTCACGGTGACCCGGTAGGTGCCCGGGCGTAGGTAGGTGTGAAAGGTGCGATGGTTTCCGAGCCGCAGCCTGACCAGCGGCGTCCGGTCGCCCCAGTTGACCGTCACTTTCGCGATCCCCGAGGCGTTCGTCGGCGGCGCGCCGGCCGGCGGGGCGTCGAGGTAGGTGATGAAGGCGTGCAGGCGCTTGTCGACGCGCCGCGTCCCTAGCACGCTGCTCTTGACCACCGGCGCCAGCCGGTCGATGAACACGATCGCGGGCTTGGTCTGGCTCTCGAGGCCGGCGCCGTTGACCGCGACGACCTGCCAGCGGTGCGGGCCGTCGGCGACCGTGCCTGGGATCCGGATCGAGATCGCGCCGGTTTGGGCGACCTCAACGCCGTCGACGATCACCTGGTAGCTCAAGCGCCACGGGTCGTGGACCGCCGACCACGACAGCAGCGGATGGCCGTTGCGCGCGTACGTGAAGCTGGCCGCCGCGTGAACGCCGCCGGGCGGCTGGTAGAGCTGCGCGGCGACGATTGCGCGCGCACCCGGCGCACCCTGGACCCACGCGACCAGCGCGTCGCCGTTGACGTCCCCGGCGACCGCGAGCCCGTCGCCGGCGTCGGTCGGCCCCTGCGTCGGCGAGGAGAGGACCGTCTCTGGCCCCATGCCCGACCGCGCGGGCGTGAACCGGGTGCGGATCTCCGGCAGCCCCGACGTTCCGGGCGTCTGCTGCCAGGCGACGATGTTCGAGAACAGCCCGGCCGTTCCGGCGGCGACGTCGGGCGAAGCCACGTTGTCGAGGCTGTCGACTCGCCCGACCCCCTTGGTCACGGCGTTGTTGGCCAGCAGCGTCGCGAACACCTGGTTTGAGTCGAGCGGGTTCTGAGCGTCGCGGGTGGAGACGACCCACCCGGCGCCGTACTCGCTGATTACGAGCTGCGGCGCCGTCGCGCCGTCGTCCGCGGGGCTCGAGAGCCCGTCGACGGGGATGATCCCGTCGTACTGCGAGCCGTGCAGGCGGTTCATCAGCACCCGCTGCTGGGTCTGGCCGCCGCAGGACAGCATCTCGTCAAACGCGACTGCGACGTAGGAGGAATCGCCGCCCGCGCCCGCCGTCGGATCGCCCGCCGACAGCTCCGTGCACCCGGGCAGGGACGCGTCGGCCTGTTGGGTGACGACGCTCGGCGAGATCCCCCACACTCGGCGAGAGAACACGTGGCCGGCCTCGCCCCAGACGACTGTGCCCACCCCGTCACCGGCGGTGGCCACCTGCGGCCGCCCGCTGGCGGTGCCCGCGTCGTCGCCCGGGGTGACGTTGAGCGGCGCCGACTCGAGCGACCACCGGCCTCCGGCCCAGTACGCCGCCCTGACGTCGGTGCCGGCGCCGTCGGTCGTGGTGAACGCGAGATACGCCTTGCCGAGGTTTGAGAGCTCGAGCGACGGGTTGCTCGCGCCGCCGAGCAACAGATTGGGCGCCGAGAACGCCTGTGAGGGGCTGTCGGCCTCGACGGTGAACAGCACGCCGCTGTTGATGAACCCGACCAGCAGCAGGCCCCCGTTGCCGGCGGCGATCACAGGCTGCGACGAGGGGCCCGGCAACGATGCGTCGACTTGCTCGGGCTGGCGGAAGACGCCGCCCAGCAGTCGCGAGACGAATACGTGCGGCGTGCCTGCGACGTTCTTGACGTACGCCAGCGCACCGGTGCCGTCCCGCGCCACCGAGACGCCCGAGAGCCCGACGATGTCAGCGCTCGGACCGTCGATCGCGGCCGCCGGCGCGGGAGTGGCGACCTGGGCGAGCGCCGGCGGCGCGAGCGCGCAGGCGCAGACGATCGCCGCCGCGAAAACGGCAGCGCGAATCCCCCTGCCCCGTACCCCGTGCCCGGGCGAGCGGCCGGCCTGCCCGCTGAGAACGCTGTTGCTGCTAGGTCTGACGGGAGCTACAACAGCTGACTCGGGCTGAGGTTGCGGCGCTGCGCGAGATCGGCCAGGACTCGCTGAGACGGGCGGTCTCAGCGGTCCTTGAGGAACGACGGAATGTCGATCTCGTCGTCGCGGATCTCCAGCGAGGAGCGCTGGCGGTCGTCCATCGTCACGTCGCGGTCGCGGCGCGAGCGTCGAGTGCTCTCGCGCGCATCGCTCGGCCGGCTGTGGCCGTGGTCAAAACCGGTCGCGATCACCGTCACGCGGACCTCGTCGCCCATCGAGTCGTCGATCACGGCTCCGAAGATGATGTTCGAGTTCGCGTCGGCCGCACTTTGGACGATCTCGGCCGCCTCGTTGACCTCGAACAGGCCGAGGTCGTGGCCGCCGGTGATGTTGAGCAGGATCCCCATCGCGCCCTCGACCGACTCCTCGAGCAGCGGCGACGAGATCGCGATCTTCGCGGCCTCGGCGGCGCGGTTCTCGCCGCCGGCGTTGCCGATCCCCATCAGCGCGCTGCCGGCATCGTGCATGATCGTCCGCACGTCGGCGAAGTCGAGGTTGATCAGCCCGGGGATCGTGATCAGGTCGGTGATCCCTTGGACGCCCTGGCGAAGGATGTTGTCGGCCTCGCGGAACGCGTCGAGGATCGACGTCCGCCGCTCGACGATCGCCAGCAGCTTCTCGTTCGGGATCACGATCAGCGTGTCCACGTACTCGCGCAGGCGCTGGATGCCCTCCTGCGCCTGACGCGCGCGCTGGGTTCCTTCGAATGTGAACGGCCGCGTCACGACGCCGACCGTCAGCGCGCCGATCTCGTTCTTGGCGATGTCGGCGATCACAGGCGCAGCGCCCGTGCCGGTGCCGCCGCCCTCGCCCGCGGTGACGAACACCATGTCGGCTCCCTTGAGGGCCTCCTTGATGTCATCGCGCGACTCGGCGGCCGCGCCCTGGCCGATGTCCGGGTTCGCTCCGGCGCCGAGCCCCTTGGTGAGCTCGTGCCCGATGTTCAGCTTGATGTCGGCATCGCACATCGCCAGCGCCTGCGCGTCTGTGTTGCAGGCGATGAACTCGACCCCGCGCAGGCCTGCATCGACCATGCGGTTGACCGCGTTGATACCGCCGCCGCCGACGCCGACGACTTTGATGACTGCCAGGTAACTGCCGCTTTCCATAGAACCGTCCGACCCTCGATGTAGGGTTGAGTGTTTTTGGACACTCTGCTGTTAGCGGGAGTTTTGCACGTTAGGCGTTGACGATGCGGGAAGTCAACGTCGGAGCCCGCCACGCAACGTTCGTTGCAGAACCCGAGACTCTCGATGCGGGTCAGAGAGTTGCGGATTTTATACCCTAGACCTCTACTCGAGGCTTACCCTCCCGTGACCCCCGTCGGTGACTGGTCGCTGCCGGGCGTCTGCGCGGCGCTCGCGCTGCTGGACGCGGACTGGTCCCCGGGGCCCGCGGCCGGGCGCTGCGGGTCGGTGACGTCGATGTAGAGCGCACCGGCCGAGCCCGGGTCGGCAAGCACGGCCACAGCCGCGATCCACTTCGCCGACAGCTCCGTCGGATCGCCGAAGTAGATGCTCGGGCCACCGCGGACCTGGGCGACGAGCCCGTGCGAGGCGACCGTCGTGACCTGGCTGATCTTGCTCAACATCTGCGACGGCGCCGACGCCAGCAACCTGATCGCGTCCATCGCGCCGCCGCCGGTCACCGCCGTACCCGTCAACGGCACGTTCTCCGGGATCGACGGAAGCGCGCCCGAGACGGCGACGTCGTGCAGGAGCGTCCCGTCGGGCGCGACGGCGACCTTGCGCCCGCCGGCGTCGATCATCGCGACGGCGACCTGCTCGACGACGTCAATCCGCATCCCGTGCGGAAACTTCGTTGTGACGCGAATGTCCTTGACGATCGGGTACGGGGCGACCGCGCGTCGCAGCCTGCCGATCTGGACGTCAAGCGTCGTCATCGTGCGCGCGGCGGATTCCAGCGCGGAGCGGATCTGCCCGGCGTCGGGACCACTTTCGCCCACCACGGCGACGCGCTGCACCGAAACCAGCGGCGAGTCGCGAAACCACATCCACGCGCCGCCGAGCACCAGCAGTCCCGCGACGATCGAGATCAGGGCGATCCGGCCCCGGCGGCCGAGCCGGCGGCTGTGCGCGGGCGTCCGGGACCGAGCGGCGCGGCGGTGCCCAGACGCTCGGGCGGCGCCCCTCGGGCGCAGCCGGTCAACCAGTCCCTGGGCGATCATCGGCGATTCCTCAAGCTGTCTCCACGTCGACGACGAAGCGGTCCCCCTTCGGGGGCCGCTACCAGGAGGGGTTCGACCCCGACCCGGCGACCCCTACTCAGGGCCGGCCGTCACCATCGGGAGCGGCCGTTCGTGGCCACTGCGGGGCAGGTTAGTCAGCGCCCCGGACGGTCGAGCGGGCCAGCGAATCGATGTTGCCCGCACCCATCATCAGGCAGAGATCGCCTCCGCGAAGCGTCGCGCCGAGGAACCGGCGCGCGTCGTCGAACTGAGGCAGCCATGCGACCGTGCGCCCACGGCCGGCGTCGGCCGCAGCGACGGCTACCAATCGCCCATCGACGCCCGGGAAGTCCTCGGCACGCTCGCGGGCCGGATACACATCGAGCACTACCACGATGTCGGCTTCTGCCAGCGCCCCGCCGAACTCCGCGGCCAGAGAGCGCGTGCGCGAGAACAGATGCGGCTGGAAGACCGCTATCAGACGCCGAGGCTCGAGCGTCCTCGCTGCCGCGATCACCGCAGCGACCTCGGTCGGATGGTGGGCGTAGTCGTCATAGACGGCGGCGCCCTCGGGCGTCTCCCCGAGCAGTTCAAAGCGCCGCTTGGCGCCCCGAAAGTCGGCGAGCGCGGCGGCCGCGCGGTTGGAATCGGCCCCCGTCAGCGACGCCGCCGTCAGCGCGCCGGCGGCGTTGATCGCGTTATGGACGCCGGGGACCGACAGGGCAACCTCGATCCCGCGCCACTGAAAACGCGAGCCGCTCGTCGACAGCGCAACGCCGACCGCGTCGTAGGCGACCGCGCCCGGCGGACACAGGGCGCGCAGCTCAGGACGGTCCCACACGACCGCGCGCTCGCCGGCGCGCGACATGAACGCCTTGAAGGTCTCCTCGAGATCCAGCCGGGAGCCGTACGTCGCGTGGTGATCGAGCTCGGCGTTGGTCAGCACGGCGACGTCGGGATCGAGCTTGAGCAGCGACCGGTCGGACTCGTCGGCTTCGATCACGATCCACTCGCCGGCCCCCCAGCCGGCGTTGGACCCGGTGTCGCGCAGCTCGCCGCCGATCACGTACGCCGGGTCCAGACCGGCGCCGCGGAGCGCATGGACGATCATCGCCGCCGTCGTCGTCTTGCCGTGCGTCCCCGTGACCGCCACGCACGGTCGCATCGCAGCGATCTGCGCGAGCAGGTCGGCGCGATGCAGCTCGCGCCCATTCGCCGCCAGGCGCTCGGGATTGTCTGATGCGACCGCCGTCGAGTACACGACCTCGGCGCCGTCCGGCAGATTCGCCGCGGCATGACCGATCACGGGCTCGATGCCGTGTTCGCGTAGACGCTCGGTGTAGCTGGACTCGGCACGGTCAGATCCCGTCACCCGGGCTCCGAGCCCGTGCGCGACGAGCGCCAGCCCGCTCATTCCGGCGCCGCCGATGCCGACGAAGTGCAGGCAGCGCGACGACCAGTCGCTCGACGTCACCCCGAGCGCTCGAGCACGACCACCGGGATCTCGCGCGCGGTGTTGAGCTGGTAATCGTCGTAGGCGGGCCACGCGGCCGCCATCGTCCGCCACATGTCCGGCTTCTCCTCGGCCGATGCGGTGCGCGCCTGCGCCTTGAAGCGATCGCCCCGGACCTGCACGCTCACCTCCGGCTCGGCCTTCAGGTTCAGATACCAGGCGGGATCCTCGACCGCGCCGCCCTTCGACGCGACGACGAGGTAGTCGTCGCCGTAGCGCTGGTAGATCAATGGGGTGCTGCGCTGCTCACCGGAGCGCCGACCCGTGGTCGTGAGGATCAGCACTGTCGTCCCCTGCCACTCGTGGCCCTCGTCCCCATCGGTCTTCAGATAGCGCCTGACGTGTTCCTGACCGAACAGCATCGCTCAACCTCGTTTCCGCGCGCTTGACGTGTGGCGCGAGGCTATCTGACAGCGAGCGGTCAGCTCGGTTACACCGGTGTAGCTTGACAATCGATTTCGTCCGCAAGGGTGAACAAAGCCGTACGGGTGATCGTGCGTGACTCGTCCAGAGGTCTCTTGTCGATTAGAGGCACCGGAATCTGGCTATGAGAATCGGCGTGAATCCAGGCACTACATACGCACCGGCCAAGCGGCTTCGCTTGGTCCTGATGATTGCGGCGCTCGCGACGCTCGCCGCGGCGCTGGTCGGCGCCTCGGCGGCTTCCAGCAAGCCCGCCGCGAAGGTCCATTCGGCGTTCGCCGAGCAGTGCGGCGATCCCTTCCCGGCTCAGCGTGACCCGTCCAATCCGCTGATGCTTCCGACCGCCCCGGGCGCTAACCCGCTCCACGGAGCGAACTTCTTCGTCGATGGCGTGCGCCACGGCGCGGCCGCCAGCGCGATCGCAAGCCTCGTCGGGCTCAACCCACAGAACTTCAAAGACGACTACTCGTGGGCGCGCTTCGCCGAGGGGCTCACTCACGGCAAGATCGCCCGCAAGCTGGCGCACAACAAGGGCCTCGCCCACACGGTCGCGATGCTCGCGAAGATCGCCTCCCAGCCCGAGTCCCAGCGGATCAGCATCTATTCCGAGGGCGGCGGTCCCGGCGCGATCTTCGGTCAGACGCAGAAGATCCTCTGTCACAACCTGACCGCGGACCCCGGGTCGATCCCGGTGTTCACGACCTACTTCCTGCACCCGGCGGTCGGCGGTTGCGCGACTCCGAGCCAGCTGTCCGCGGCTGGACCGGCGTTCCGCCGTCGCGTCGACGAGATGGCGGCCGCGATCGGTCGCCGCCCGGCGGTGACGCTGCTGGAGATCGACGGTGTGGGCTCGTCGCGCTGCATGGAGAAGACCGGCGCTCTGGGCCAGTGGGAGGCCGACCTCAACTACGAGGCGACCCAGCTCGGCAACCTGCCGCACACGGTCGTCTACCTCGAGGGCGGCTACTCGGACGGCAATCCGCCCGGCTACACCGCCAGGGTGCTCAACGCCGCAGGCGTCGGCAAGATCCGCGGGTTCTTCACCAACGACACCCACATCAACTGGACAATCGACGAGGTCCATTGGGCCGAGAAGGTGTCGGCGATGACGCACGGCGCGAACTTCATCGTCAACACCGCGCAGAACGGCAACGGCCCGCTGCGGCCGCACAACCGGGTCAAGAACGGCAACGAGGTTCTCTGCAACCCGCCTGGGCGGGCAATGGGCCCCGCGCCCACGACGACCACCGGGTTCGCCCACGCGGACGCGTTCCTGTGGACCGGCCCTCCCGGCAACAGCAGCGGGAGCTGTAACGGCGGCACGTCCGCCGGAACATTCTGGGAAGCGCGAGGCGTCCAACTCGCGGCTCACGCCCAGGGCAAGCTCGGCCCCGGTTTCCCGGCTGACAAGTACTAGTGCTCCCACCGTATAGGTCGCGCCGAGCTTGACAGGCAAGGCAGTGCGGAGGCCCCGGCGGCTCAGGCGACCGTCGGGGCCGCCGTCGTTCCCGCGGCTGCCTGGAGTTCGCCTGCGATCTCGCGCGCCGCGTCTGGCTTGGCGATCGCCGCCGACGCCCGGGCCATCGCTGCCAGGCGGCCATTGTCGGCCAGCAGCCGGCCGACCTCGGTCGCCAGCCGCGCGGGCGTGAGCTCGGAATCAGGGATCACGATCGCGGCGCCGGCCTGCTCCATGAACCCCGCATTGGCGGTCTGATGGTCGGCGGTGGCGTACGGATACGGGATCAGCACGGCCGGCCGTCCCGCTGCGGCGATCTCGAAGATCGACCCGCCGGAGCGGGCGATCACCAGATCGCTGGCGAGCAGCGCCTCGCCGAACTCCGAGATGTACCCGCGCAGGTCGTAGTGCGCCCCGGGCGCCTCGAGATCAGGCAGGTCGCGTTCGCCGGCGGCGTGCAGCACGTGAAACCGCGCGCCGGCGAATGCCTCGACGGCGGCGTGGTTGATCGAGCGGGCGCCCTGCGAGCCGCCGAACACGAGCACGCATGTCTCGCCCGGCGCGATCCCGAAGCGCGCGCGTGCGGCGGGCCGGTCCTGAGCGGGCGGCGGAATCGGCCGGCCGGTGACGCGGTACTTGCGGCCGTCGCGCCCGTCTAGTGGGAACGCGAGGCAGACACGCCGCGCCGCCGGCGCGAGCAGCCGGTTGGTCAGCCCGAGGTGGCTGTCGGCCTCGATCAGCACGAGCGGCACTCGCCCGAGCACGGCCGCGAGCCCGACCGGCCCCGCCACGTACCCGCCGGCGCCCATCACGGCCGCCGGGCGCAGCTTGCGCAGCAGCCGGCGCGCAGCGACGAGCGCCGCGGCGTCGACGATCGCAGCCTTTGCGGCCCGCACCGGGCGGCCCCGGGGCAGCGGCGCGACGCGCAGCGTGTGCAGCTCGTAGCCGGCCGCCGGGACCAGCTCGAGCTCGGCACGCTCACCGCCGATGAACGAGACCTGGGCGCCGTCAGCGCGAAGCGCGTCCGCGACTGCCAGTGCCGGAACTACGTGGCCGGCGGTCCCGCCGGCCCCGATCACGATCGTCGGCGACGTCACCTACTGCCCGCAGCCTTCGCGCCCCTGGCTGGGCGATGTTGAGCAGCAGCCCAACCGAGGCGAGCATGATGCAGAGGTTCGTGGGGGCATAGGAGATGAACGGCAGCGGCACACCGGTCAGCGGGGCTAGACCCAATACGACAAAGATGTTCAGCAGACCCTGACACAGGATCAACGAAGTGAGCCCAGTAGCAAGCAGCTTGGCATACCGGGTCGCAGCTCGCCGCGCGGTCCGCAGGCCGGCGTAGGCGATCATCCCGTACAGGAACACGACGCCGAGGATCCCGAGCACGCCGAGTTCCTCGCCGATCACCGCGAGGATGAAGTCCGTCTGCGCCTCGGGCAGGTAGAAGATCTTCTGGACCGAGCGGCCCAGGCCTACTCCCAGCAGGCCGCCCGAGCCGAGCGCGATCTGCCCCTGAACCGCCTGGTAGCCCGGCCCCGCCTTCGTCGCCTCCGACCACGGGTGCAGGAACGTCGTCAGCCGCACGCGCTCGTAGGGCTGCGCGAGCACGAGCAGCACGACGATGCCGACGCCGATCGCCAGCAGCATCCAGAGGTACCTGCCGGGCATCCCGGCGGCGATCAGCAACGACGCGATCGCGAACGCGATCACAAGCGCGGTGCCAAGGTCGGGCTCGACCACGATCAGCAGGCAGGCCGGCCCGGCGATCACCGCGATCGGCGCGATTGCCTGGCGAAAGCCGCGCATCCGCTTGGGATGGTCGGCCAGGTAGCGGGCCACGTACAGGATCAGCGCGAGCTTCATCACCTCTGACGGCTGGAACTGGATCGGGCCCACCGCAAACCACCGCCGGGCGCCGTTGACCTCGACGCCGAACCCGGGGACCATCACGAGCAGCAGCAGCGCGAACGAAACGCCGAGCAGGAGCGTCACGAGGCGCCGCTCGAGCAGGTCAAGTCCGCGGCGCGCGAGCACGTGCATGCCGGCGAGCCCGATCGCGCCGAACACGAGGTAGCGGACGAACTCGCCGGTCCCGTAGCCCCGGCCGCCGATCACGCCCAGCGGCGAGGACGCGCTATAGACCATCACCGCGCCGAACGCCAGCAGGCAGAGCGTCGCCGTCATCAGGATCCGGTGCTCGAGCGGCGGCGCGACGCGCCGCGCGGGTGCGCGGTCACGCGAGCTCCGGGTGGTCGAGCGCTTCGCCGCCGGCGCACTGGAGCTGCGTGCAGCAGCGGCGGCGCGCGCCATCAGATGGCCTCCACTAACACCAGCGCTCGGAAGTGCTCGCCGCGGGCCTCGTAGTTCGGGTACTGGTCATAGCTGGCGCACGCCGGCGAGAGCAGCACGACATCCCCACCGGCGACGGCGGCGCGAGCGTGGTCCACCGCGTGCTCGAGATCGATGTCGTCGTGGAGCGGCACGCCGGTGGCGCGTAGCGCGCTCGCCAGCTCGCCCGCCGCCTCGCCGATCAGGTGCACCGCCTTGCAGCGCTGCGCGACCAGCGGCGCCAGCGGCGAGAAGTCCTGTCGCTTGCCGCGCCCGCCGGCGATCAGGTGCACGGGCCTGTCGAACGCCTGCAGCGCCACGATCGTGCTCGCGACGTTGGTCGCCTTGGAGTCGTTGACCCACTCGACGCCGTCGATCACCGCGATCCGCTCAAGCCTGTGGGCGACCCCGGAGAACGTCCGCAACCCGGCGGCGACCGCGTCTTTCTCGACCCCGCGGGCGAGGCACACAGCGGCCGCGGCCATCGCGTTCTGAACGTTGTGCGCGCCGGGAAGCGCAAGCTCGTCGGTGCGGATCAGCGGCTCCTCGTCCCACCACAGATAGCCGGCGCGCTCGGACAGCTCGGCGTCCGCCCGCGCACCGAACAGCACCCGCCGGGCGCACCCTCCGAGATCCTCGATCCCGATGTCGACCGGGGCGACGGCGATGTCGTCGTTGCCCTGATTGGCGAACACGCGGAGCTTGGCGGCGACGTAGTCCTCGTAGGTCGGGTGGCGGTCGAGGTGGTCCGGGGAGATGTTGAGCAGCACGGCCGCCTCAGGCGAAAACAGGTCGGTGTCCTCGAGCTGGAACGACGACGCCTCGCAGACGACCGTCGCCTCGCGATCAAGCTCGCCGACCAGCGTCGACAGCGCCGTGCCGACATTGCCGGCGACCGCGACCGGCAGTGCGGCCTCGCGGTGGATGTGGCCGATCCACTCGGTCGTAGTCGTCTTGCCGTTGGTGCCCGTCACCGCGACGAACTCGTTCGCCAGGAGCCGCCATGCAAGCTCGAGTTCGCCGACGACCGGGATGCCGCGAGCACGGGCAGCCAGCACGGCGGGAGCGTGTTGGGGTACGCCTGGGCTCTTGATGAGCGTCCGGGCGCGGGCGGCAAGGACGTCGCCTGACGCATCCAGATGGACTTCGACACCGGCCCGCGAAAGCCTTCCTTGCGATATCGACAGCGCCGGATCGTCCGCCGCGCCCGCATCGACACCGATCACCTCCTCCCCGCGAGCCCGTAGCGCCAGCGCCGCGGCGACGCCCGAGCGCGCGAGCCCGACGACCAGATATGGGCCCGGCGGCAGCAGCGGCCGTGGGCGCCCGTCGCCGGCAGGCCGGCCGTCAGCCACGGATCGAGAGCTGATACAGCGTGAAGCCGATCGCCGCGAACGCCGCGGCGACGATCCAGAAGCGCAGGATGATCTTCGTCTCAGACCACGCCTGCAGCTCGAAGTGGTGATGGATCGGCGCCATCAGGAACACGCGCTTGCGAAACGTCTGAAACGAGAACACCTGGATCAGGACCGATAGCGCCTCGATCACGAAGATCCCGCCGAGCAAGATCAGCAGCACACCGGTGTTGGTCATGATCGCCAGGCCGGCGATCGCGCCGCCAAGCCCCAACGAGCCGGTGTCGCCCATGAAGATGCTCGCTGGGAAGCTGTTGAACCACAGAAACCCGATGCAGGCGCCGACGAGGCACGCGGCGAGGAAAGTGAGGTCGGTCTCGCCGTTGGTGATGAACGTGATCCCGACGTACGCGAGCAGCACGATCGCCGCGCAGCCGGCGGCGAGCCCATCGAGCCCGTCGGTCAGATTGACCGCGCTGGTTGTGCCGGCGACGACCAGGTAGATGAACAACACGTACAGCGGCCCGAGGTCGATGCTGGCGTCGGCCGGCCGCAGCCGGATCGTGGAGTTGACGCCCGCCTTGTGGGTCGCGATCCACCACAGCCCGACTGAGATCGCGATCGTGACCACGAGCTTGGTGCGTGCCCGCAAGCCGAGCGACCTGCGCCTGACGATCTTCGTGTAGTCGTCGGCGAAGCCGAGCAGCGCGCATGCCAGAGCTGCGCCGAACACGCCCATCGACCCCCAGTCGCGCGTCGACAGGATCACGAACGGGACCGCGACCGCCGTGAAGATGATGATCCCGCCCATCGTCGGGGTGCCCGCCTTGATCTGGTGGCCCTCGGGTCCCTCCTCGCGGATGTTCTGCCCGAACGAACGGCGGCGCAGGAACTCGATGAACTTCGGCGCCAGGAACACGCTCAGCAGCAGCGACGCGCTGGCGGCGATCAGAATCCGTCCCGAGATCGACCCGGTGGCGCTGGCGGCGATCGGGATTGTGTGGATCACGCGACACCTGCTTCCAAGGCCCGGCAGACGACCTCGAGACCGACGCCGCGCGAGGCCTTGACCAGCACAGCGTCGCCGGGCGCGAGCAGCTCCGGCAGCAACGCCGCCGCCTCGCCGGCATCGGCGACCGGGTAGGCCTCGCCGTCGAAGCTGTCGGCGATCGCCGCGGCCAACTGCCCGACCGTCACGAGCACGTCGAGCTCGGCGTCGTTGGCGGCGGCACCGAGCTCGGCGTGGAACTCGCGCTCGCGCGGACCTAGCTCGAGCATGTCGCCAAGCACGGCGACGCGCCTGGGGTGTTCGCCGCGCTGCGTAGACGCGAGGTCCTCAAGGGCGGCACGCATCGACATCGGGTTGGCGTTGTAGCAGTCGTCGATCAGGACCACCCCGTCTGGCAGCAGCGCGCGCTGCCCACGGCCCGGCGACAGCTCGAGCTCGACGCGGCCACTGGCGATGACCCCAACCGCACGCGCCGCGGCGACCGCGGCGAGCAGGTTGCGGCGCAGATGGGCCTGCGCAAACGGGACTTCGAGCTCGAGCAACTCGCCGCCGAGATCGATCGACAGATGGTCGCCGTCGGCGTCGCGCAGGGTGACGTCGCCGCCCTCGCCGAACGTCACGAGCTCGAGATCGTCACGCAGGTGCGGCGTCAGCAACGCCTCCCCCGCCGGGATCACCGCGGTCGCCCCGGGCGCCAGGCCGGCGATCAGCTCAGCCTTTGCGGCGGCGATCGCCTCGATCGTGCCGAGCAGCTCGAGGTGCACGGGCCCGATGCTGACGATCACGCCGACATCGGGCTCAGCGACCCAGACGAGCTCGGCGATCTGCCCGGCGCCGCGCATCGCCATCTCGAGCACGAGCACCTCGGTTCCGGCGGGAGCGCTGAGGATCTCCAGCGGCAGTCCGATCTCGGTGTTGAAGTTGCCGCGGGATGCGATCGTACGGCGGTGGGCGGCGAGCACCGCGTAGAGCAGGTCCTTCGTCGATGTCTTGCCGGTCGAACCGGTGACGCCGATCACGCCGGCGCCGAGCTCGCGCCGCCACGCCCTTGCGAGCCGGTGCAGAGCCCGCAGCGGATCCTCGGCAGCGAGCACGGCGCCCGATCCCGCCAGCGACGCGGCGAACTCGGGGGTCGTGACCGCCCCCCACGCGCCCGCCTCGAGCGCCTGGGGCGCGAACCGCCCGCCGTCGCCGCTCGCGCCGGGGAGCCCGACGAACAGGTCGCCCGCGCCGGCCTCGCGCGAATCGATCACCGCCCGCTCGGGGCCCGCTTGATCGGACGCGGGGCGCACCAGCGTCGCCCCGGCCGCCGCGGCGATCCGCTCGGCGTTCCAGCCCCTCATCGCGTGAGCGCCGCGGATCGCAACAGTTCGCGCGCGACTGTCACGTCGTCGAACGGGATCTTGTAGCCCCCTTCGAACTCCTGCCCCTGCTCATGCCCCTTGCCGGCGATCACGACCACGTCACCCGGGTTGGCACCGGCGATCGCCTCGGCGATCGCGGCGCGACGATCGACCTGCGCTCGCACGTCGCTGCCCGCGCCGGCGAGGATCTCCGCGAGGATCGCGTCGGGGTCTTCCGAGCGCGGGTTGTCGGAGGTAGCGATCGCGCGGTCGGCCAGGCGCGTGGCGATCTCGCCCATCAGCGGGCGCTTGCCGCGGTCACGGTCGCCGCCACAGCCGAACACGACGTGTAGGCGCCCCTCGGTCAGCGTCCGCGCCGCGGTCAGCACGTTCTCGAGCGAATCGGGCGTGTGGGCATAGTCGACCAGCACCGCAAACCCCTGGCCCTCGTCGACAGGCTCAAAGCGCCCCGGCACCTGCCCGGCGTGCTCGATCGCCGCGACGGCGGTGTCGAGCGCGACCCCCAGCCGGTGCACGGTAGCCACCGCCCCGAGCACGTTGTAGACGTTGAACCGGCCTCGCAGCGGCGATGCGAGCTCGACCTCGCAATCGTCAGTCCGGACCCTGAAGCGCGATCCGCCGAGACCGCTCTCGACATCAAGCGCCCGGTAGTTCGCGGAGCGCTCCAGCGCAAACGTGACCGGATTCTCGACCGCGTCGGCCAACCGCGCGCCATAGGGATCGTCGATGTTGATCACTCCGACCCCCGGCCCGAGCTCGAACAGGCGCTGCTTGGCGCGGAAGTACTCCTCCATCGTCTCGTGGAAGTCGAGATGGTCCTGGGTGAGGTTGGTGAAGATCGCCGCCGCGAAGTGCACCGCGTCGGCGCGGTGGAGCTCGAGCGCGTGCGACGACACCTCGATCGCGCAGGCGCGGTCGCCGGTGTCGAGCATCTCGCGAAACGTCCGCTGAAGGTCGATCGCCTCCGGGGTCGTGCGCTGGACCTCGCGCTCCTCGCCGCCGATGACGCTCTTGACTGTTCCGAGCAATCCGGTTTGTCGGCCGTCGGCCTCAAGCAGCTCGCGGACCAGGAATGCAGTCGTCGTCTTGCCGTTGGTGCCGGTCACGCCGGTGATCTGCAGGTCAGACGTCGGGTCGCCGTAGAACGCGGCCGCCGACGGCGCCATCGCCTCGCGGACCGAGTCGACGCGCACCTCGGGCACGCCGAGCTCCAGCGGTCGCTCGACGACCAGCGCAACGGCGCCGCGCGCGATCGCGTCGGGGGCGTACTCGTGGCCGTCGCGAGTGAAGCCCGGGACGCAGAAGAACAGGCCACCCGGCGCAACGGCCCGGTTGTCGTATGCGAGGTTGGTGACCTCGATGTCCCGCGCCGCGGCAGGGGCGCAGGCAATCACCTGGTCGAGCCGCATCGCGGGTCGAGTCTAGCCTTCGACCCGGCGGCGGTTGGCTAGCTCAGACTCAGCGACAGCGTTCGCGCAGGCGCTCGCAGGAGTGCACGGGCACCGTGCGACGGTCTAGCGCGGGTGCGGGCGCCGCGGGTTCCAGCGCCGGCGCGACGGGCTGTGGCTCGGCGGCGGGCGGATCGGGCACGAGCGTCCCTGCTCGTGCGGATTCGAGCGCGTCGGCCAGCTCGAGCCAGCCGTGAAATTCGCGCTTTATCCCCTTGCCGACCGTAACCCAGCCGCGGATCGGCATGCCGTCGCGCTGGACATCCAGCACGACTCGCAGATGCCCTCTCTCCGCCACGCGGAGCAATATTTCGCAGTCGCCCGGCGCTCGCACCAGGGCTACCCCCTAGGGTTCGGCGTGCGACTTACCGGTAGCGAGGAATTAGGGCCCGCTTTTAGTGGGTATTAGTGGTCCATCGGAGTCGTACTGGGTTGGGCGGTCGGTTAGGTTTGGCGGGACGCATACAGTTACGTAGACGTGGGCGAGGCAGCGGTCGGCAGGGACTGCTGGTCGAGCGAGATTCGGAATTGGCGGCGCTGGAACAGCGCCTCGCTGACGCCTGCGACGGCGCGGGCTCGGTCGTCGTAATCGAAGGGCCCGCCGGCAAGGGCAAGTCGCGGCTGCTGACGATCGCCGGCGACCTGGCGCGTGAGGCCGGCGCGCAGGTGCTCGGTGCGCACGGATCCGAGCTCGAGCGCGACTTTCCGTTCGGCGTCGCGATCCAGCTGTTCGAGCCG
>DASXDD010000233.1:0-11378 GCA_036490775.1 Solirubrobacteraceae bacterium
ATTGCGAGCGGAGCTCGAGCGGCTACACGCGCGCTACCAAGGCGCCGTAGAACCTCCGCCCCGAACGAAGAAGCCAATCCCCGAACCCTAGCCAGAACAGTTCGCTCTCGTCGGTCCAGGCGAGCGGGAGCCTAATCGCAGCGGCTATCAGATGAGGCGCTGGACTCGGTTGGCCGGCTGCTGTGCCGGATGCTCGAAGAGCGCCAACCGGGGATGAAGTGGCGCCTGCACTACGCGCGACAGAGGCCGCGGCACCTAGTAGGCAGTCGTGCCAGGCGGACCCCGGCCCTTCGCTGTTTATGTCCGAACCCAACACAATCGGGGGTCTGTGTAGCCCGTCTGTTCAGTCGCGTCAACCTCGCTCCTCGCGATGAGCAGGTATCCGCCGCGATACGGTTCGCCGGCGAGCAGTCAGGTCCGCCCCCAGTAGTCAGACGCGGCCTTGCTGTCGCTGAGCGCCTCCGCTGTCTCGAAGCCGGGTGCCATCGAGGCACTGGTCCCCGCCATGATCTGATGGTGCTCGATATTCAGGAGGCGGAGCCAGCTCTGCTGCCCCAGTGTCAGCCCGATGGCACAGCCCATTTCGACCAGCTCTGGTTCGGTGAAGTACCGATACATGCGCTCCCAGAATGCGTCGTCTGTGTCGAGATGCCACGCAATCGCCTCGGCATAAGCGAGTGCCGCCCGCTGACGGTTCGTGTAGATGGACGAACTCTCAAAGTTGAGAAGTTCGTCGTATTGCCCCTCGACGAGCCCGAGTTGCTTCCCCTTCTCAGAACGCTGATTGCCGCAGTATTCACACTTGACGGTCCGAGAGATGTAGACGCGGCACAGCTCCTTGATCTCGTGGTCGCAGATACCGTTGCGAAACAGGTCATTCCAGCCATTGGCAAAGAACCAAAACGCGGCGGGAACATGCGCTCGCACTGCTGAGCTCTCGGGTCGCGGTGTGCCCTCACGGGCGCAACGCTCCATCTCGGTGCGCATATCGTCGGTCATATCCTTGATCCGGACGTAGCTGATTCGCTGCTTATCGGTCATCTATCTCTCCCAAACACACACGACGCGGCAATCGATTGCCAAAGCGTACTCGCGTTCTGGAGGCGAGCCGCCGCCAGTAGCCGCGCTTGGGTGGCCGCGCATGGCGTCAAGCAGCAGCGCGCTCGCGAGCGCCCACGTCCTAGCCAGCGGCCGACAGTCCACGACGCCGGCGATTACTTCGACCGCGGCGATATCACGGAACGCACGAGCGCAACGGCGGCATCTGGATCGTCCGGGGTCGCGCCGGTGATCACCGCGGCGGACGATCTCCTTCGTTCGAGTTGCGCCTGCAGTTACGGTGACGTGCCGCCAGTCCCTGGCACGCTCGCAGAGGCGCCCCCCTCGATTGACCGCGGGCGCGAGCCTTGAGATCAGCGACGAGCCCGCGCCTACGACCCGACCTCGCCGCATTGATCTGCCCGCCCGCGTCAGAGCGCACGAGTCCTCTGCCGTCCTCACGACGGTCGCTTCGCCCGACTGTGGACGGTTCGGTCGCGAACTCGCGTCAGACGCCCTCGGAGCCTTTCGCGAGCCCCCGCCGCTCACCCAGTTCCCAGACCCATCACGACCGCGTCGCGAGGGTCTTCTCAGCCCAGAGCTCGCGTCCAAGGTCGACGTGTCCCGAAGCATGTCCCGAACTCGGCAATTCTGAGGCGAACTCAGAGAACTCAAACGACCTCAGATGGCCCTACGAGGCGGCAAATTGCCTGCAAGCCGCGACTTTGTAATCAAGGGGTTGGGGGTCAAGTCCCCCGGCGGGCTTTTGGGCCGTCTCGAGGAGGAGGCGCTCATCGAACGGAAGCAGTCACTCCGTCTCCGAGCCCGCCGCAGCGCTGCGTTCACCCGATAATCCACGTCGCCAGGTAGCAGTGCGGCGCCCACATACCCAAGGGCCGCTGGGGACGGAGGCGCGCCGCGTGCGTCCCGCGCCCAAGAAGAGAAGCTGTCGCGACAAGCGAGACGCTCGGGACCCAAGCAGAGGACGGCTCCCACGACGGCTCACGCGCTGTCAAAGCATCCCGACGGCACGGCTGGATCGCGCCTGAGCGGTGGCGCGCGCTTCGTGACTGCTTCGCTGGCCGAACGAGAGCCTGTCCAGTTCGCTGGATGCGCTTGTCGGGCGAGGAGCGCGACTGCGACGCCCTCCTCGTCGAGAGCTGCAACCGTTGCTCCGCGGGTGCGCAGTGATGATTCTGCGCAACTAAGGGCGCACCACGAGGTCGGCGCCGTCAGTGGTTCGTTTAGTTGCGTGACGCAGTTGATGGCCGCTCCTTGCACTACGCGGCGGGTAGCCGGACGACGAGTCGCCCGCCGCCGGCGTCGCTGTGTTCAGCCTCGACGTCGCCGCCTGCAGTCCGCGCGAGCCGGCGTGAGAGCGCGAGCCCCAACCCGGCACCGTGCGATGCCACCGCCGTAGCGCCCGTGCCGACGCGCGCGCCAGGATCCGCGGCGCGGCGTCCGGGCTCGAAGATCGCCTCGCGGGCGGCATCGGGGATGCCAGGGCCGTCGTCCTCGATGTTGAACAGGACAGCACCGGAGTCGCGCTGCACGTCGATTCGCACTTTCCTGACTGCGTACCGGTACGCGTTCTCGATCAGCGGCGCGAGGATCCGTTCGACGAGTGCATGCTCTGCGGCAACGCGGATGCCCGCGGGTGCGCTGATCGCCAGCGTGACCCCGCGCTCGGACCCGAACGCGACTGCCGCCGCGCGTGCTCCCGCGGCCGCATCGCTGCTGGTGCGCGACGGGTCGAACTCGGCCCGAGCCGCGGCGATCAGTGTCTCGAGCGTGCGTCCCATCCGCGTCGCGCTATCGAGCACCTGCTCAAGCACGTGGCGGCCGTCGTCGTCCTGGTTGGTGTGGCGGAGTGCGAACTGGGCCTGCGCGACGATGTTCGCCAGCGGCGTCCGCAGCTCGTGGGAGAGCTCCGCCGACAGCCGCTGCTCGCGCCGGAGGCTGGCCGCGAGGCGGTCGAGCAGCCGGTCGAGCGTGAACGCGAGTTGGGTCATCTCGTCGTGGGGCTGGCCGAGCGAGAACCGGCGGTCGAGATCGCGGTCGCTCCACTCTGCGGCTTGGGTCGTCATCCTCGCGACAGGTCGCATTGCTCTCGAGATCAGCCACCAGCCGGCCGCGGCGACCGCGACCAGCGCGAGCAGGCCCAGCACCACCGAGGCGACGAGCGCCGTGCGCCGAGTCTGGTCGTAGGGCGCGAGCGAGACGCCGGCGACCACGGTCCCGAGCCGGCGAGAGGCATCGACCACCGCAAGCGAGTACAGGCGCGTGCGCGTCGATGAGATGTCGCGCGTCGACAGGGGCGCCAGAGCCATCGCCGCGGCGGCCGCATCGTTTGCCGCCGAGGAGGTCTGGGGCGCCTCCAATGCCCGGGTGCCGCGGAATATCCAGATCTGGGCGTCGGGGCTGGCCTGGTCGGGCGTCTCGCCGAGCTCGATCTGGCCGCCGGTCACGTGCAACGCTGCGAGTTCGGCCGATGCGTGAGCCTGGACGACTGCGGTCGCCTCGGTGTCGAGACGGTTGGCGAGCACGACGTTGAAGGCGACCGTGAGCCCCGCGAGTACGAGCGCGATCGCGACCAGCACGGTGAGCAGCAGACGAGCGCGGAGCGTCATTGCAGGCGGTACCCGACCCCGTGGACGGTCTTGATCACCGGCGCGTCGGAGATTGTCCGGAGCTTGCGGCGGATCCTGGCGACGTAGACGTCGAGCGTGTTTTCCTGCACGATCGCCCCGTGTGGCCAGGCGGTGCCGACCAGCTCGGCCCGCGCGATCGCCTTGCCGGGCCGGGCGGCGAGCGCCGCGAACAGGCGGAACTCAGTTGGGGTCAGTGGTTGCGTGCGGCCCCCGAGCGACACCGTTAGCTCAGCAGGGTCGAGGACGACGCCTTCGCCGACGGCGAACCCAGCCGCGTGGCGGGCTTGATCGGCGCGACGGAGCAGCGCTTGCAGCCGGGCGACCACCTCCTCAATGTCGAAGGGCTTTGTGACGTAGTCGTCGCCGCCGACGGTGAAGCCGCTCAAGCGGTCTGTCAGCGCGTCACGCGCGGTCAGAAACAGGACCGGTGCGCCGATCCCGTGCGCTCTCAGCGCCTGGCAGACGTCGCGACCGTCCGAGTCCGGCAGGCCGATGTCGATGACGAAGGCGGCGGCCGGGGTGGTAAGTGCCTGATCGAGCAGCTCGCGCCCGCTCCCCACGGCCCGCGCCGCAAACCCTTCGGCGCGCAGACTGCGGACCAGTACGTCGCGCAGTGGCGCGTCGTCCTCGGCGATCAGCAGGCTCGGCTCCATCGCTGCGGGTAAGTATCGCGGTGTTTGCCGAGCCCTTTGCCCGCTTGCCGGCAACCGTTCAGGAGATCGTCAGGTCAGATCGCGAGCCTGCTCGCCATGAACAAGCTCTCGGTTTTGGGTGTCGTGCTCGCGTCCTCGATCGTCGTAGGCGGCTGCGGCTCCTCGTCGAGTGGCCCGTCGTCGACTTCGACCGGCGGAGCTTCCACCGCCGCCCCCGCGACGGCCACGACTTCCACATCGCCGCCGGCAACGACCAGCGGGGCCGGCTCTCCCGGAGTGTTGTCGGCGGAGGCGCACTCGGCGGCGACCGGCGACATCCCGGACAACCAGGTGTTCCTGGTGCTCAAGAACGCCCACAGCGGCTACTCGATGAAGTACCCGGAGGGCTGGACCATCCAGGGCTCCGGCTCCGACAAGCTCACTATCAGCGATAAGAACAACCTCGCCCGCGTGGTGATCGGGAGAGGCCCGGCACCGTCGCCGGCATCGGTCGCCGCAGCGCTGACCGCATTGAAGAAATCAAGCCCAACGCTCACATTCACGGCGCCACAGAAGTTCGCGCTGCCTGCGTCGTCGAGCGCCGTGAAGGCCGTGTACACGACGAAGGGCTCACCGGACCCGGTCACCGGCAAGCGCGTGAAGCTGATCGTCGACCGCTACGTGCTGCAGGGACCTGACGGTCGGGTGGCGATCGTGGACCTCGGCACGCCCAAGGGCGTCGACAACGTCGACGCCTACCGGATGATGATCGGGAGCTTCAGCTGGAAATGACGACCTCGGAGCGGAGGATCGTCAGCCTGTGGCGCGAGCCCGAGCGCCCCACCGCACAGCTCGAGTGGCCGGCGCTCGAGTTCCACGACGTGTTCAAGATCTACCGCTCGGGCCCGGTCGAGACGGTGGCGCTGCGGGGCCTCGAGCTGCGGGTGGAGCGCGGTGAAATGGTCGCGGTGCTCGGCCCGTCCGGGTGTGGCAAGAGCACGATGCTGGCGCTCGCAGCCGCGCTCGATCAGCCCTCCGCGGGCGAGGTCCGGGTCGGCGAGCACTCGCTGCACCATTTCGATGACGACGAGTTGGCGCGGTACCGGGCGCGCGAGGTGGCGCTTGTGTTCCAGAGCGACAATCTGTGGCCAGCCCTGTCCGCGCGGGAGAACGTGGCCGCAGCGCTCCGGCTCGCAGGGCACGTCGGCGACGTCGGGCAGGCCGCGGACGACGCGCTCGCGGTGTTCGGCCTCGCCGCTCGCGGGTCGCATCGGGCGGGCGCGCTGTCGGGCGGTGAGCAGCAGCGGGTTGCGATCGCCGGTGCGTTCGCGCGCGGGGCCCCTCTGGTGCTGGCCGATGAGCCGACCGGGGAGCTCGACGCCCGTAACGAGCAGATCGTGCTCGAGGCGCTCGCGCAGCTGCGCTCACGCGGCAGCGCCGTGGTGGTCGTGACCCACTCCGGGGGTGTCGCCGCTGCCGCGGGGCGGGTTGTCGAGATGCTCGACGGGCGCGTGGTCGCGTGAGTGCGTTGAGCGCGGTGGCCGAGCTTGCTGCGTGCCGGGGGGTCGATGTGGTCCACGGCGATGGCGAGGCGCGCGTCACGGCCCTGGCGGGGGTCGACTTCAGCGTTGGCGAGCGCGAGCGCGTCGCCCTGTTTGGGCCGTCGGGGTCCGGTAAGACGACGCTGCTGCACGTGCTCGGTGGTCTTGTGGTCCCGGAGGCGGGCGAGGTTACTTGGCGTGGGGCGCCGCTGTCCTCGTTGGATGCGGTCGCGCGCGGGCGAGCTCGCGCGACGGGCATCGCTTTCGTGTTCCAGGGAGCAAATCTGCTGCCGACGTTCACCGCGTACGAGAACATCGCGTTCGCGGCGCGAGCGGCAAATGGGCAGTCGGGTCCGGGGCTCGAGCCGCGTGAGTTGCTGGAGGTCGTCGGGCTCGCGGCGAAGGCCCAGGCGCTACCGGGCGAGCTGTCGGGCGGCGAGGCGCAGCGGGTGGCGATCGCACGGGCACTCGCACAGCACCCCGCACTTCTGCTGTGCGACGAGCCGACGGGTCACCTCGATTCGGACACGGGCGCCCGAGTGCTCGACCTGATCGATGCCCTTCACGGCGAGTTCGCCTTCGCGCAAGTGACCGCGACCCACGACGCCGACGTCGCGGCGCGCTACGAGCGTGCTGTCGGTCTCGCCGACGGCCGAATCACCGGCGCGGTGCGTCCCGAGTGAGAACCGCGCTCGGCTTCGCGCTCGCGGGCATCGTGCGGGCTCCCGGCCGGACGCTGGTACGGACCGTCGTGCTCGCGGCCGCCGTGGCGTTGCTCGGCTCGATGCTGCTCTTCATCGGGCACTCGCTACGCGCGATGACCGGCTCCGCGGTCCGCGGGGTCCCGCTCGACTGGCAGGGTCCGGTGTCGTCCTACAGACAGGCGCAATCGGTGGCCGCGGGTGTCGCGGGTCAGCGTGGAATTCTGCAGGCCTCGGCCACCGCGACGGCGCCGTTTGCGGCCGCGTCGCACAGCGGGCTCGGGGGGCTCACGAACGCGGGCAGCGGCGCTGTGCTCGGGATACCCCTGGGTTATACGGCGCACATTCACACCTTCCGGTTCTTGCAGGGCTCGCTGAAGCCGGGGGCGATCGTGCTCGACCAGCAGATGGCCGCGACTCTCCAGGCGCACATCGGCGACGTCGTCTCGCTGACTGCGCGACCGGGCGCGCGCCCGGACCGCTTTCGGGTCTCAGGGGTGGCGCTGATCACCGCTCCCGACATCGTGTTCCAGCCGCTGAACCCACTGCTCGGCCCCGCGCCGGCGCAGCCGCCTGCGAACGCCGCGATCCTGCCGATCGCGACATTGGCGGCAACGCTGGCTCGCCACGAACCGGCGATCCCCTCGGGCTCTGGCGGAGCCTCCGCGGTACCCGGTGCGCAGACCGGCATTCAGTGGCAGGTGTCAGCGCAGGTCGATCCGAACGGGCTCGGCTCGACACCCCGCGAGGCGTTCACGCGCGCAGGGGCCATCGTCCACCGGGTCGAGGCGGCGCTGCCAGGCCGGGTGGCGTTCGTCGACAACCTCTCAGACCAGCTCAACACCGCCGCCGGCGATGCGCTTTACGCCGAGACGCTTTACATCATGCTGGCGGTGCCCGGGGCGCTGATCGCGCTCGGGCTCGCGTACCTGGCCGCGCTCGGCACGGTCGAGCGCGACCGGCGCGACCTCGCGCTCCTGCGAGCGCGGGGGGCAACCCGCCGCGACCTTGTGGCGATGGCCGCCACCGAGAGCGCCCTGATCGGGATCGTGGCCGGGCTGATCGGAGCCGCCGCCGCATTCGGAGCCGTGTCGGCGATGATCAAGGGCGGCGCTGCGCTGACGTTGCTGCGCGGGCTCGTGACGGTGGCTGCATGCATCGCAGTTGCATGGGTTGGCGCGCTGGTCGCCCGCCTCGGCGCAACCGCGACGGTGTGGCGCGCCGCCGTGTCCGAGAGTCGGCGCGCGGTGCGCCGCGAGGGCAAGCCCCTGTGGCAGAGGTTGTACCTCGACTTCTTCGCGCTCGCGCTGAGCGGCCTGATCTGGTGGCTGACTGCGAAGACCGGCTTCTCGGCGATCGTCAATCCGGATTCGAACCCGTCGCTGTCGTTGTCGGTGTACATGTTCTTCGGTCCCGCGCTGCTATGGATCGGCGCGACGCTGCTGCTCGTCAGGCTGCGCGGACGAGCGCTCGCATTGGTTGCGGGCCGGTTCGGCGGCGGCCCGCCCCGTAACACGCGCGCCTTCCTGTTGGCCAGCGCCAGCCGGCGGGGCGCCGCGATCAACCGAGGGCTCGTCGTGGTCGGTCTGCTGCTCACGTTCGGCGTCGAGCTGGGCTTATTCACGGCCACCTACGACCAGCAGGCAAACGTCGACGCGCAGCTGACGCTGGGCGCCGACGTCGTCGCGAGCGCGCCACCAGGAGTCACGGCATCGCGCCGGCTGGAGGCAAAGATCGCCGCTGTTCCGGGCGTGGTCGGGACCACCACCTTGGATCACTCCTACGCATACGTCGGACCCGACCTGCAGGACACGTTCGGGATCGACCCGGACACGATCACGCACGGAACCACGCTCCGCGACTCCTACTTCCTCGGCGGAAGCGTCGGGCAGATCCTGGACCGCCTGCGGTCCCGTCCCGACGCGATCCTCGTCTCCAAGGAGACGATCAGCGACTACCAATTGCATCTGGGCGACCTGCTGCGGCTGCGCGTCCTCGACCGCTCGACCGGCCGTTTCAACGTCGTGACGTTCCACGTGGAGGGAGTCGTGCAGGAGTTCCCCTCCGCGCCCCGCGACTCGTTCATGGTCGCGAACCTCTCGTACCTGCAGGCGGCGGACCACGCCGGCGGGCCGAACCTCGTGCTCGCCCGTGCGAGCGATCCCGGGCCGACCGCGACCGCGGTCGCGCGGAGGACCGCGGCCGACGGCACCATCGTCAAGAACATCACCCAGCAGACCCAGCAGACGGTCAGCTCGATCACGACGGTCGACCTGCGCGGGATCAGCCACATCGAGGAGGCGTTCACGATCGCGCTCGCCGCAGCCGCGATGGGGCTGTTCGTGGCGCTCGCCGTGATCGAGCGCCGGCACGAGTTCGCGACGATGGCCGCCGTCGGCGCGTCGCTCCGGAGCATCGGAGCTTTCGTATGGAGCGAGGCCGCGCTCGTCCTGGTGGCGTCGCTGCTGCTTTCCGTCGGGCTCGGACTCGTGCTCGCGCTAATGCTCGTCGCGATGCTCCAGCACGTGTTCGACCCGCCGCCGGACGCACTCGCCGTGCCGTGGGCCTACCTCGTCGAACTGGGCGGCGCAGCGGTCGTTGCGACCGGGGTCGCGGTCGCGATCGCCGCACAGAGGCTGCGCCGCCTGCCCCTGGGACGACTGCTGCGAGAGCAGTAGGTGCGAACCGTCTCCTGGGCCTGCGGCGTCGCGGGCGCCGTCTTCATCGCAGCCGGTTGCGGCAACAGCGCACACGCCGTACGGCACCGAAGCTCGTCTCCGGTCGCGAGCGTCCCGACCCCTCCTCTCGCCACGCGCCATTCGATCGTGATCGGTCACTCGACCCGGGGACGGCCGATCCGCGCGTACGTGATCGGCGACCTGCACGCAACCCGGACGATGCTCGTCGTCGGGTGCATCCACGGCAACGAGCCGGCTGGAATCGCGATCGCGCGCAGACTCGTCGCGACCACTGCCCCGATCCCGGGCCTCGCCCTATGGGTCGTCCCCGTGCTGAACCCCGACGGCATCGCCGCTGACACCCGACAGAACGGTCGCGGAGTCGATCTCAACCGCAACTTCCCGTACCACTGGGCGCGGCTGGCCGGCTACCATTACTCGGGACCGCACGCCCTCTCCGAGCCCGAGTCGCGCGCAGCGTTCAAGCTGATCACGCGGATCCGCCCGCAGATCACGATCTGGTACCACCAGCACGCGACGCTCATCGACCTGTCCGGTGGTAATCCCGATGTCGAGCGCGATTACGCGAGCCTTGCTGGCCTGCCCGCGCACGGGCTCGTCCGCTATCCCGGCAGTGCGCCAAGCTGGGAGAACGCGACCTTTCCTGGCGCGACCGCGTTCGTCGTCGAGCTGCCGGCAGGGACGCCGTCGGACGCCTCGATCCGCCGGCACACCGAGGCAGTGCTAAGCGCAGCGCGGGAGGTCGCACGGGGCGGTTCCGGCTAGCGCTTCAGCGAACTCGCTCCACACGCGTGGAGCGCGCTCGACTGGCCCGTAGCCGAATCGCTGGAAGACCGCGGCGATAACTCGAGAACGATTACCGACCCGGCGATGTCCCGCTTAAACGCCACGAACGGATTTGATCAGCTGCTCGCGGGGCCCAGCGCGTCCAAGCCTGAACGCGTAGGTTTAGACGGCGCTGATATAGACGATTAACGAGCGAGGGCCTGACGCAGTCGGTCATCCCGCCGCAGTGTGAGAACCGCTACCGCGAAGGCTTGTCGATGAACCCCGAAACACAACCGCCGGACACGATGCCTGATGGCGTCGGCGAGCGTGATTTCCGCTCCGCCTCGATGCGCCGCCGGATCACGATCAGCGTCGGCGGAGCTCTCGTGGTCAGTGGTCTCCTGGCTTACGTTCTTGCCGGGCGGGGCGCGCAGTTCAGTACGGCTCTGCGGACGGCTCCGATCTCCCTGCTCGCGCTCTCAGTCCTGATGCAGATCGGCGCGTTGCTGGCCCGTACCGAGGCGTGGACGATCTGCGTGCGGGCCGCCGGCGCCACGGTCAACCGGCGCGTGCTGTTCCGCTCGGCCGCGGCGGGGTGCATTGCGAGCATCGTCAACGGATCGGTCGGAATGGCGGTGCGGGTCGCGTCCGTGCGGCGGGCCGCCCCGCAGTCCACGCCGCGGGCGTCGGCCCTCGTGGCCGCTGAGGTGCCGATCATCACCGTCGAACTGGCGCTGGTGGCGCTCTTCTCATTCACGCTTGTGGCGCCGCTCGGCGTCCCGCTATGGGTGCCGGCGCTCATCATCGCGCTGATGGCGGGCCTCGTCACCGGACTGTGTCGTGTCTCAGGCCGTCACCGGACCGGCCTGGGAGCGGGGCTCGCCGTGCTGCGCATGAAGAGCCGCGGCCGCCTGATCACGTTCGCGCTCCTGGCCGTCTGCGCGCAAGTGCTGCGCAACTGGCTGATGCTCCACGCGATCGGCGTGCACATCTCCATCTTTGACTCGATGGCGCTGCTGATCGTGATGTTCACGGTCGGCCAGCTCCCGATCGGCCCGAGCACCGGTCCCGCCGCCACCGTCCTGATCCTCGGCGCCCACGGCATCGCTGCCACGGCTGCCGCCGGCGTGCTGGTGACGCTGACCGGCATTATCGGCTCGCTCGCCTTCGCCGCATGGGCGATTTTCGACCGCGTCATCCCCCGCCGCCATACCCCAATCGCACTGCCCGCCGTCGCGCCCCTCCAGCAGCCCGCCGTCAGCGGCGCGCCGCGGCAATTCGACCACCGGCGCTCATCGGGGCTGACGACTGCTCTGCGAGAGACGCTGGCGGTCGACTCATGAGCGCT
>DASXDD010000234.1:0-32870 GCA_036490775.1 Solirubrobacteraceae bacterium
GTACGAGCCAGACGCCGCCCAGCGGCGGCAGCGTGACTTCGGCCGAGAAGGGCTGACCGCCCCACGGGATCGGCTCGGCTTCGACGGCGCCCAGGTTGCCCACGCCCGACCCGCCGTAGGCCTCGGCGTCGGTGTTGACCACCTCGGCCCAGCGGCCCGCGCGCGGCAGCCCGATCCGGTAGCCCGGCCGCGGGACCGGCGTCAGGTTCAGCAGCACCGCGACGATGTCCGTGAAGTCCTTGGACGTGCGCGCGAAGCCGACGACGGAGTGCTCGGCATCGTTGGGCTCGAGCCAGAAGAAGCCTTCGGGCTCGAAGTCGAGCTCCCACAACGCCGGCTGGTCGCGGTAGCCGCGGTTCAGGTCTCGCACCAGCGACTGCACGCCCGCGTGCTCGCGGTACTCGAGCAGGTGCCAGTCCAGCGAGCGCTCCGCGTCCCACTCGTCGTTCTGGGCGAACTCCTGGCCCATGAACAGCAGCTTCTTGCCGGGGTGCGCCCACATGTACGCGTACAGCGCTCGCAGGTTGGCGAGCTTCTGCCAGCGGTCGCCGGCCATCTTCGTGTAGAGCGAGCCCTTGCCGTGCACGACCTCGTCGTGCGACAACGGCAGGATGTAGTTCTCGCTGAACGCGTACAGCAGGCTGAACGTCAGCTCGTGGTGGTGATAGCGGCGGTAGATCGGGTCCTGCTTGAAGTACTCGAGCGTGTCGTGCATCCAGCCCATGTTCCACTTGAAGCCGAACCCGAGCCCGCCGATGTAAGTCGGGCGCGAGACGCCCGGCCAGGCCGTCGACTCCTCGGCGGCCGAGATCACGCCCGGCTCGCGGCCGTAGATCACCTCGTTTAGCTCCTTCAAGAACGAGACCGCGTCGAGGTCCTCGCGGCCGCCGAACTCGTTGGGGACCCACTCGCCCTCGCGGCGCGAATAGTCGAGGTACAGCATCGACGCCACGGCATCGACCCGGATCCCGTCGACGTGGTACTCGCGCAGCCAGAACAGGGCGTTTGAGATCAGGAAGTTGCGGACCTCGTGGCGCCCGTAGTTGAACACGAGCGTGCCCCAGTCGGGGTGCGCGCCACGGCGCGGGTCCGCGTGCTCGTAGAGCGCCGTGCCGTCGAAGCGGGCGAGCGCGAACGCGTCGCGCGGGAAGTGCGCAGGCACCCAGTCGAGGATCACGCCGAGGCCGTTTGAATGCAGACGGTCGACGAACCGACGGAAGTCGTCGGGTGAGCCGTAGCGCGGCGACGGCGCGAAGTAGCCCGTCACCTGGTAGCCCCACGAGCCCGAGAACGGGTGGTGCATGACCGGCAGCAGCTCGACGTGGGTGAAGCCCATGTCCTTGATGTATGCCGACAGCTCGTCGGCGAGCTCGATGTAGTTGAGCGAGCGGTTGTCCTCGAGCGGGTTCAGCCGCCACGAGCCCATGTGGACCTCGTAGATCGACATCGGCCGGTCCAGCGGCTGGGCATCGCGTCGCGCGCGCAGCCAATCGGAGTCGGCGGCGCTCCACTCGTACGTCGACTGGGTGACGACCGACGCGGTCTTCGGCGGCAGCTCGGCTTCCTGGGCGTACGGGTCGGCCTTCAGCGTCAGCTCGGAGTCCGCCGCGAGGATCTCGTACTTGTAGCGCGCGCCCGGTCCGACGTCGGGCAGGAACAGCTCCCAGATCCCGCTTGACCCGAGCGATCGCATCGCGTGCAGACGCCCATCCCACGAGTTGAAGTCTCCGACCACGCTGACCGCCCGCGCCGCCGGCGCCCAGACGGCGAAGGCGGTCCCAGACACGCCTTCGTGCTCGCGTACGTGCGCGCCGAGACGGTCGTAGACCTCCTCGTGGCGCCCTTCGGCGATCAGATGCAGATCGAGCTCGCCGAGCGTCGGCGTGAACGCGTACGGGTCGTCGATCGTGAAGCTCCCCGACTGGCCATAGTCGATGTCGAGGCGGTAGCGCAGCGGCAGCTCGGCGCCGTCGACGACGCCTTCGAACACGCCGCCGGCGTGGATCGACTCGAGCTCAACGGTGCTGCCGTCTTCGAGCACCGCGGTGATCGAGCTGGCGGCCGGTCGCAGCGCGCGGATCACGACGCCGCCGTTGCGGGGGTGGGCGCCGAGCACGGCATGAGGGTTTCCGTGCTCGCGCCGCACGAGCGCGTCGAGCTCCTGGGCGGCGACGGTCAGATCAGGCTTTCGTTTTGAGTCGCTCATTCGGCCTCCAGCAGCCGGCTGATCCCGGCGACCGGGATCCCGATCCAATCAGGCCGGTTGTCGAGCTCGTAGCGCAGCTCGTAGATCGCCTTCTCGAGCTCGTAGATCGACAGCAGGTTCGTGACCGCGGCCTCGCCGGACGGCAACAACGTCGGTTCCGCGCGGGCGATGTAGTGCTCGAGGAACGTCTGCCTCGCGCGTGCCTCGAAGTCTTCGGGCGCCTGCTTGCCGTGCAGCATCGCCACCGCCGATGTGACGTACGCGAACGAGCGCAGCATGCTGGCGACGTCGCGCAGCGGCGAGCGCTTCTGGCGACGCTCGGGGAGCGGGCGTGCAGGCTCGCCCTCGAAGTCGATGATCGTCCAGCCGCGGGGCGTGTACAGGGTCTGTCCGAGGTGGTAGTCGCCATGCGTACGGATCACGCGCCCGGTGATCCCGATCTGGGCTCGCGCCGCCAAGCGCTCGCGGACGTCCTGCCCACGGCCGGCGATCGGCGCGAGCCGCTCGTCGTCGGGCAGGCGGATGAAGATCCGCTCGATGTCCTCGTCGACGGTCGCCGTCAGCAGCGACAGCGCCTCCTGGCTGGGTTCCTCGGGCGAGAACGCCGGGTCGGCGGCGTCGGAGCCGAGCACGTTGTGCAGCTCGGCGGTGACGACCCCCAGGCTGGCGAGCTTCTCGAGGAACCCGTCGGGGTTGGTGCCGATCTCGTCGAGCGCCATCTCCCAGCCGCCGCGGGCATCGGGGAGGAACAACTGAGCGACGCCGAGCGTGGTCGACAGCGCGGTGCCGTCGTACTCATACCAGCCGTGCAGCGGCGCGATGTGCTCGAACTCGTGCTCGGTCAGGAAGCGCAGCATCTCGAGCTCGGGATTGACGCCTGGCTCGAGCTTGCGGAACACCTTGAGCACTGTCTGCTCGTCGAACACGAGCGACGAGTTGGACTGCTCTACCCCCATCAGGCGGACCTCGGTGTCGTCAGCCGAGACCGTCAGGCCGTCGGTCCGGTAGAAGCTGAAGTGGCCGTCGGCGGTGTCGGTCTCCTCGTCGGCTTCCATCCGGCGCAGCAGCTCACGTGCCTGCGCTGGGTCGCCGAGCGCGTCGTAGACGGTCCACTCCTCGCCGCGGGCGATCGAGTCGGGCGCATCGACTTCGCTCACCGGGCGCAGCCCGAGCGGCAGCTGGTAAAGCTCATGGGTGCCGGTCGCAAACCGCGTCTGCACGAGCGCGAGCATCAGCAGCGGGTCATCGCGCAGGGTGAGGCTCTCGACGATCTCCAGCGACGCGACGTGGCGCGACTTCGACGCGTACCAGCGCTGCTGCGAGACCCATTCGCGCAGGCTCTCGCCGCCGAGTCGCTGCCAGATTTCCTCAGCAGGTATCTGAACAGGGTCACTCATCCGGTTGCTCCTCCTCGTCGGCGACGAGCTGGAACCAGAAGAAGCCACGAGGGCCCAGCGTCAGCAGGTATGGCAGATCGCCGATCTTGGGGAAGCGCGAGCGTCCGAAAAGCTCCACTGGGTGGCGTCCCTTGTAGGCGCTTAGATCGAGCTCCACGGCCTGCGCGGAGCGGGCGACGTTGTGCACGCACAACACCAGATCATCCTCGAACTGACGCAGGTGGGCGAAGATCCGCGGATTCGAAGGCTCGATCGGCTCGTAGGTGCCAAAGCCGAACACCGGGTGTTCCTTACGCAGGGCGATGAACCTGTGGATCCAGCGCAGCAGCGACGTCGCGGTCCGCAGCTGGGCTTCGACGTTGACCGCCTGAAAGCCGTAGACGGGATCCATCAGCGGCGGCGCGTACAGCTGCGCGAAGTCCGCGCGCGAGAAGCCACCGTTGCGGTCGCCAGTCCACTGCATCGGCGTCCGCACCCCGTCGCGGTCGCCGAGAAACACGTTGTCGCCCATCGCGACCTCGTCGCCGTAGTAGAGAACCGGCGAGCCGGGGAGCGAGAACAGGATCGCGTGCATCAACTCGATCTCGTCGCGGCCGTTGTCGAGTAGCGGCGCCAGCCGCCGGCGGATCCCGAGGTTGAGCTTCATCCGCGGGTCCTTGGCGTACTCGGCGTACATGTAGTCGCGCTCTTCGTCGGTCACCATCTCGAGCGTCAGCTCGTCGTGGTTGCGCAGGAACAGGCCCCACTGCGCCGTGTCCGGGATCTCGGGCGTGTGCTCGAGGATCTCGTAGATCGGCACGGCCTCCTCGCGGCGGATCGCCATGAACATCCGCGGCATCACCGGGAAGTGGAACGCCATGTGACACTCATCACCGTCGCCGAAGTACTGCACGACGTCCGCGGGCCATTGGTTGGCCTCAGCCAGCAGCACGCGGTCTGGGTAGTTCTCGTCGATCTCCTTGCGGACCCGCTTGAGATAGGCGTGCGTCTCGGGCAGGTTCTCGCAGTTGGTGCCGTCGCGCTCGAACAGGTAGGGGACGGCGTCGAGCCGGAAGCCGTCGAGGCCGAGATCCATCCAGAAGCGCAGGTTGCCGAGCATCGCCTCCTGCACCTCGGGGTTGTCGAAGTTGAGGTCGGGCTGGTGGGAGAAGAAGCGGTGCCAGTAGTACGCGCCCGCCACCGGGTCCCACGTCCAGTTGGAGGACTCGGTGTCGATGAAGATGATCCGCGCGTCCTCGTAGCGCTCCTGCGAGTCTGACCACACGTACCAGTCGCGCTTGGGCGAGTTGGGATCAGAGCGCGACTCCTGAAACCACGGATGATCGGACGACGTGTGGTTCATCACCAGGTCGGCGATCACGCGGATCCGCCGTGCGTGCGCAGCGTTGATCAGCTCCTCGACGTCGGCGACGGTCCCGTAGTCGGGGTGCACGACGGTGAAGTCGGCGATGTCGTAGCCGCCGTCGCGCAGCGGCGAGCGGTAGAACGGCAGCAGCCAGATGCAGTCGATCCCGAGCCACTGCAGGTAGTCGAGCTTCTCGGTCAGGCCGCGGAAGTCGCCCGAGCCGTCGCCGTTGGCGTCAAAGAAGCCGCGGATGTGGATCTCGTAGAACACCGAGCGCTTGAACCACAGCGGCTCGGCTTCGAACCACTGGCGGGTCTGCGCCTGGGCGACGGCGTTGTCATCGCGGTTGTCGGTCATCGATGCCGTACCGGCGCGTGGGATCGCGCGCTCGGCGTTGAGCAGGTGAGTGAGTGTCGGCGGTCCGGTCATACCTCGACCCTGATCACGTGCGCCTGATGCAGCCAGGGCTCGAGCCGGATGAAGTTCTGCCCAATCCGCCACTGGAATCGGTCGCCGCTGAGCAGATCGTGTGCGGTGAAGCTGGGGGGCAAGCCGAGGTGCGCTGGCAAGTTTGCGAGGCCCTCCTGGGCCTGGTGGGGATCTGTGTTGACGATCGTGATCAGGGTGTTCGCAGCCGTCTGCTTGACGTAGCCGATCAGCGCGTCGTTGGCGGTGTCGAGGAACGTGATGTTCGACAGCTCCTGCAGCGCCGGGTTCTCGCGGCGGATCGTGTTCAGCCGCTGGACCATCGGCAGCAGTGGCCCGTCGAGCGTGCGGCGCTTGCGCTCGTACTTCTCCGAGTGCAGGTACTCCTCCGAGCCCTCACGCACCGCGACGTTCTCGAAGTGCTCAAACCCGGAATAGATCCCGTAGCTGGGGCTGAGGGTAGCGGCGAGCACCAACCTCGCCTCGAACGCGTGCTGTCCGCCGTTCTGCAGATAGGCGTGCAGGATGTCGGGGGTGTTGGCGAAGAAGTTGGGCCGGAAGTAGTCCTGCTCGCCGGAGTAGGCGAGCTCCCCCACGTACTCGCTCAGCTCGTGGCGCGAGTTCTTCCAGGTGAAGTACGTGTAGCCCTGGGTGAAGCCGACCTTCGCGAGGTGTCGCATCACCGCCCGCTTGGTGAACGCCTCGGCGAAGAAGATCACGTCGCGGTCGTGCTGGTGGACGTTTTCGATCAGCCACGCCCAGAACTCAAACGGCTTGGTGTGCGGGTTGTCGACGCGGAACACCTTCACGCCGCAGTCGACCCACTGGAGCATGGTCTCGAGCAGCGCCTGCCAGAGCCCCTGCCAGTCGTCTGACTCCCAGTTGACGTTGTAGATGTCCTGATAGCGCTTCGGGGGGTTCTCGGCGTATTTCAGCGTGCCGTCGGGGCGGCGGTGAAACCAGTTCGGGTGCTCGGTCAGCCACGGGTGGTCGGCCGAACACTGCACTGCGAAGTCGAGCGCGATGTCGATCCCGTGCTCGGCCGCGGCCGCCGTCAGGCTGCGCAGGTCGTCGATCGTGCCGAGCTCCTGGTGGACGGCGTCGTGACCGCCGGTCGCGTCGCCGATCGCCCACGGCGACCCCGGATCCTCGGGCGCGGCGACAAGTGCGTTGTCGCGGCCCTTACGGTTGGTCAGGCCGATCGGGTGGATCGGCGGCAGGTAGAGAACGTCGAAGCCGAGCTCGGCGAGCCTCGGCACCTGCTGCTCGACGCCCTTCAGCCCGCCCCACGAGCGAGGGAACAGCTCATACCATGAGCTGAAGCTCGCGCGCCGGCGGTCGACCTCGATCCGCAGCGGCGCCGGTAGCGACTGCAACCCGTGCCGATCGGCGCCGCGCTCGATGGCGGCGAGCAGCTCTGGACCGAGTGCCGTGTCGTGCTTGGCGTTCTCGGGCACGCGCAGGTCCTCGAGCGTGCGCTGCGCGTGCTCGATCAGCTTGCGGTCCTCGGCGCTCTTGGCGGTCGCGGCCGCCTTGCTCATCAGCAGCGCGCCCTCGGACATCTCGCTGGCGAGCTCGTGCTGATTGGCGGCGACCTTGCGCTCGAGCTCGTCGCGCCAGGTTCCGAACACGTCGGTCCAGCCGTCGACCGTGTATTCCCAGGAGCCGAGTTGGTCGACTTCGAACTTGCCGGCCCAGCGCACGCCGCCGATGTGAGCGTCGATCCGGTGCATCTCGGCTTCCTCCCAGTCGGAGGCCCCGGGGCCGCGGTAGCGGACGACTGCTCGCAAGATGTCGTGGCCGTCGCGGAAGATGTCGGCGGATACGGTCACGGTATCCCCGACGCAGCGCTTGGCTGCGTAGCGTCCGTCGTCGACGGCGGGCTCGGGGAGCTGGATCACGATGCGCGAGGCCGCTTGCGTTGGACCCCGGGCTCCATTGCTGCGCTTGGCATGTGTCGCGGTGGAAGCCATTAGGGGAAAGTATCCACGGACCCCTATTCGGTAAACCCTTATCCGTTATAGCCGTCCAGCGTTCACAGACTTGATGCAACTTCCCCGTAGCAGCGGCGTATTGCTGCATCTGACGTCGCTGCCCGGCGGTCGGCTCGGCCGCGAGGCGTATCGGTTCGTCGACTGGCTCGCGGCGGCGGGCCAATCGTGGTGGCAGGTGCTTCCGCTGGTGCCCCCCGATCGCTACCACTCGCCGTACAAGTCGCGCTCGGCGTTTGCGGCGTGGCCGGGCTTCCTCGCGTCGCCGCGGGCGGCCGTCAGCCGTGCCGAGATGCTCGACTTCCGCGATCGCAACGCCTACTGGATCGAGGACTGGGCCAAGCACGCGGGTGGGGGCGCGATCGCCGACCAGGTCCGGTTCGAGCGCGAGTGGGGCGCGCTGCGCGAGTACGCCGGCGAGCGCGGCGTCAAGCTGCTCGGCGACGTCGCGATCTACGTCGCGCCTGACAGCGTCGACCACCGCAGCCACCCGAAGCTGTTTCAGGACGGTGCCGTTGCAGGCGCGCCGCCCGACCTGTTCACCAGCGACGGACAACTGTGGGGCAACCCGCTGTACGACTGGCCGGCGATGCAGCGCGAGGGCTACCACTGGTGGGTACAGCGGATCGCGCGCACGCTGACGCTGTTCGACGTCGCGCGGATCGACCACTTCCGCGGGTTCGTCGCCTACTGGGCGGTGCCGGCCGACGCACCGACCGCGAAGGCCGGCCGCTGGCAGCGCGGTCCCGGGCGCGCTGTGTTCGCCGCGCTTGAGCGCGACCTCGGGCCGCTGCCGCTGATCGCCGAGGACCTCGGCGTGATCACGCCCGGCGTGCGCCGGCTGCGCGAGCGTCTCGGGCTGCCGGGGATGGTCGTGCTCCAGTTCGGGTTTGACTCGCACGCGCCCAAGAGCGTGCACCGGCCGCGCAATCACACCGAGGACCGCGTGGTCTACACCGGCACCCACGACCACGACACCGCGCGCGGCTGGTACGAGTCGCTCGATCGCCGCCGGCGAGCGATCGTCGACGCCGAGCTGCAGCAGCGAGGGATCGTCGAGCGCGAGTCGTGGTGGGCGCTGATCCGGCTGGCGTTCTCCTCGCCCGCCCGGGTCGCCGTGATCCAGGCTCAGGATGTGCTCGGGCTTGGCAGCGAGGCGCGGATGAACGACCCGGGCCGTCGCTCGGGCAACTGGCGCTGGCAACTACAGCCGCGAGCGCTCAAGCCGGCGCTAGCGCGGAGGCTGCGCGAGGCGACCGAGGAGGCCGGCCGGGCTCAGCCGCCGAGCCGGTAGAGCTGCGCAAGCGTCTGCATCCGCAGCGCCCGCCCGCTCTCCTTCAGATGCCGGTACACGTAGGTCGTGTCGCCGCGCAGCCGCTGCCAGCGGGTGGTCTCGTAGTAGATCAGCGACGAGGGGCGCACCATCACCCGCATCCCGTCGCGCTCGAGCTGCTCGAGCGCGCGCTCGGCGATCGCGATCTGCCCGAACGCGGTCGGATGGACGTGATCGGTCATCACGAGGTTGCGCGCGCTGAACGCGCTCAGGTCCAGCACGAGCGCGTCGAGTCGGGCTGCGACCCGTTCGATCGCCGCGTTGAGCTCCTGCATCTTCGCCCCGACGCGCGGTCGGCCGAGGTCCAGCGGCGCCGTCGCGGTGAGAATCCGGTCACAGCGCTGATGCAGGAACCAGAGCGCGAGCTCGAAGCGCTGTTCGAACAGCTCCACGTCCCAGTCGAGCGCGCGGATGTCGTTGACGCCGATGTACAGGCACCCGAGCTCGTAGTACGCGTCCGAATAGGCGTTGTGTCGCCCATAGGCCGGGATCTGGGCGGTCAACACGTCGCCCACCCGGGCGCCGTCGGTGGCGTAGGCCGTGAACGGCAGGCCGAGCGCCCGCGCCAGCCACAGCGCCCACGATTGCAGCGCGACTCCCCACTGCAGCTCGCCGCCGCCGTTGGTGATCGAGTCACCGAACGCCAGCACGCCCACACGACGTTTCGCATCTTGCTCCACCTTGCATCGAAGCTTGCCATTCCGGCGCAGCTGCGGCGCACCTCGTCCCGTCGTCGTCAATAATCCCCTGCCGTGCACGACGGCAGGGCAACGATCAACAACGGCAGCGGCGACATCACCCGCGTGGTCGGCGAGCTGGCCGACCGGCTGCCGACGCCGCTCGCGCCGCTCGCGCGGCTTGCTTACAACTACCGGTGGTCGTGGCTGCCGGGGGCGCCGGAGTTGTTTGAGGCGATCGATCCCGACCGCTTCAAGCTGTGTCTCGAAAACCCGGTTCGCCTGCTGCAGGAGGCTTCCGCCGAGAGCCTGCGCCGCGCCGCGGCCGACACCGAGCTCCTAGCGCGCGCGTCGGCGCTCGAGGCAGAGGTCACCGCCGACCTCGAGCGTCCCTCCGATCCGGCGTTCGACGCCGGCGCGCCGATCGCGTTCCTGTGCGCCGAGTATGGCGTTCACCTGTCGCTGCCGGTCTACTCGGGCGGCCTCGGCGCGCTCGCCGGCGACCTGCTCAAGGAGGCGTCGGATCGTGCGCTGCCGCTGGTCGCGGTCGGCCTGATGTACCGCAAGGGCTACTTCCGCCAGCGGATCGACGGCGGCGGCTGGCAGCACGAGTACTGGATCGACACCGACCCCGACCGGGTGCCCGCTGCGCTCGTCACCGACGACTCCGGCAATCCGGTCAAGATCACCGTGCCGATCTACGCGGCGAATGTCGTCGCCCAGATCTGGCGCGTCGACGTCGGCCGCGTGCCGTTGTTCCTGCTCGACACCGACGTCCCCGAGAACGATTCCGTTGAGCGGTGGATCACCGCCCGGCTGTACGTCGCCGACGAGCAAACTCGGCTGGCGCAGTACGTGCTGCTCGGCGTCGGCGGCGTCCGCGCGTTACGGGCGCTCGGGATCGAGCCGGGCGTCGTGCACCTCAACGAGGGCCACGCGGCGCTGGCGCCGTTCGAGCTCGCCGCCGAAGCGCTGCGCGCGGGCGAGCCGTTGGCGCCCGCGCTCGAGGCCGCCAAGGCCCGAACCGTGTTCACGACGCACACGCCGGTGCCGGCCGGCAACGACAGCTACCCGACCGAGCAGGTCGAGCAGGCGATCGGCCGGTTCGCCGCGGAGCTGGGGATCTCGCTCGCGGACGTGATCCCGCTCGGGCGCACCAACCCCGAGGACGACGGCCAGCCGTTCGGCGTCACCCAGGCGGCGCTGCGCTGCAGCCGTGCGGCAAACGCCGTCAGCCGCCGACACGGCGAGGTCGCGCGCGAGATGTGGCACGCGATGTGGCCCGGTCGCGAGATCGAAGCGGTTCCGATCGGGCACGTCACCAACGGCGCGCACTTCCCGACCTGGGTCGGGACGCCGATGCGCGAGCTGCTGGACCGCCACCTCGGGTCTGACTGGTTGCAGCGCGCCGGCGATGCCGGGATGTGGTCGGCCGTCGATCAGATCTCCGACGAGGAGCTGTGGGCAGCGCGCGGACGCCAGCGTTCACAGCTGGTCGACTTCATCCACCAGCGCAGCACCGACGACCGACTCGCGCGCGGCGACTCGCGCGAGTACGTCGAGGCCGCCGCACGAGCGTTCGATCCCGAGATCCTGACGATCGGCTTCGCCCGCCGGGTGGCCACCTACAAGCGGCTTGAGCTGCTGATGCGCGACCCCGAATGGACGATGGCGCTGCTCGGCGGCGACCGCCCCGTGCAGGTTGTGCTTGCCGGCAAGGCGCACCCGCGAGACGATGAGGCGAAGCGCTCGTTGCAGGCGCTGTTCGGTCTCAAGTACGCGCGGATCATCGGCGAGCGCGTGGTGTTCCTCGACGATTACGACCTCAACGTCGGGGCCCGGCTGGTGCGCGGCTGTGATGTCTGGCTGAACCTCCCGCGGCCGCCGCTCGAGGCCAGCGGCACGAGCGGGATGAAGGCGGCGATCAACGGCGCGCTGCAGCTCAGCGTGCTCGACGGCTGGTGGGCCGAGGCCTACGACGGGGACAACGGCTGGGCGATCCCGGGCGATGTCGACCCGGATCACAACGCTCAGGACCAGCGTGACGCCGACACTCTGCATCGGTTGCTCGAACACGAGGTCCTGCCGTCCTACTACGAGCGAGACGAGCACGACATGCCGGCGAGCTGGCTTGCGAGGGTGCGCGCGTCGCTGCGCACGCTGGGTCCGCGTTTCTGCGCCACGCGGATGCTCGCGGAGTACGCCGCTGGCCCGTACAACGGCTCCTCCTAGCGACATCTGAACGCGCGCCGAACAGGGAAGGTTTCGGCGTATCCCGGCGTCGTTAAGCTGAATGCAGAATTCCTAACGAGAATTGATGTCCTCGGAACCCGACACCACCTCGCTTAGCGACAGCGAACTCGCAGATCTTTCCTCGCTTGCCGATGGCTCGCTCGACCCTGCCCGCCGCGCTGCCGTGGAGGCGCGAATCGCGCAGTCCGCGGAGCTGACCGCGCTGTACGAGCGCGAGCGCAGCGTCGTGCAGCTGCTCCACCGAGCCGCCGCGACCGACCGGGCTCCGGCGTCGCTGCGGGCGCGCCTGGAGGCGCAGCGTCCAAGCGCCAAGGTGCGCGCGCGGCGTCGCTTCGGCTACGCGGGCGCGCTTGCCGGCGCGCTTGCGGCGGTCGCGCTCGCACTCGCACTGATCCTTCCGGGCGGAACGCCGGGCTCGCCGTCGGTGTCGCTGGCGGCTGCGCTCGCGAACAAAGGTGCCACCCAGCCGGCGCCGACCCCGAACCCACAGGCACCGCAGGACAGGCTCGGCAACGCCATCCAGGACGTCTACTTCCCCAACTGGAGCCGCACGTTCCACGCGGTCGCGACCGGGCAGCGCATCGACACGATCGGTGGCCGTACGGCAGTGACCGTGTACTACCGCGTCAACGGCAAGATGGTCGCCTACACGATCGTCGGCGAGCCGGCGCTGTCAGCGCCCACGGCCGACGTCTCGCGTCTCAACAAGGTCGAACTCCGCACGCTCAAGGTCAATGGCCACACAGTCGTCACCTGGCGTCGCGACGACCACACGTGTGTGATCTCGGGCCCCGGCGTCTCGACGCACCTGCTCCAGCACCTTGCCGCCTGGTCTGATCCCGGCGACCAGGCTTAGCGCTGCTTTCAGGCGGGGAGCGCCTAGCTGGTTCGCGACCGCGTCTGCTCCGACGTCGGGTCGGAATCCTCGGCCGTCAGCGACCGAGCGACGCGCTGGCGCGCCCGGTGCAGGCGTGTGGTGATCGTCGCCTCTCGCACGCGTAGTGCCTTGGACGCCTCGCGGTAGGAGAGCCCGACGATGTCGATCGCGACGAGCGTGTCGCGGAAGTCCTCGGGCAGCTCCGAGATCGCCTTGTACAGCGCCGCGGACTCGATCCGCGACTCGGGCTGGGTGGCGTTGCGGTCCTCGACGAGGTCGAGGTCGTCGGGCAGCGGGGTCGTCTGCGGGCGGCGGCCCGCGGTACGGCGCTGGCTGAAGAACGTGTTGCGCAGCACCCGCAGCAGGTAGCCCAGATCGTCCTCGGAGCGCAGCATCCTCGGCTTTCGCAGGATCCGCGCGAATGTCTCCTGCACAAGGTCCTCGGCCTCTTCGCGCGAGCCACATAGGCTCCACGCGGCGCGATACAGCCGATCGATGTGATCGCCAAGCGCGTCGGGGTCGAGCTGCCGTTCAAGATTCATCCGATCGCCTGCATCGAGGATACGGTTCGCCCCTGCCGACCGGAGTCGCTGCGCGCGCGACCGCTCAGCCGGTCAGCTCTGACAGCGCACGCGGCCCAGGGCCGACGTACTTGGCGGTCGGACGGATCAGGCGTCCCTCCCGCTTCTGCTCGAGGATGTGTGCCGACCACCCGGCGGTCCGCGCACACGTGAACATCGGCGTGAACAGCTCCGGCGGCACCTCGGCGTAGTCGAGCACCACGGCCGACCAGAACTCAACGTTGGTGGCCAGCACGCGATCGGGCTTGCGTGCCTGAAGCTCGGCCAGCGCTGCCGTCTCGAGCGCTTCGGCGACCTCGACCCGCGGCGACATGAGCTCGTGGGAGGTGCGTCGCAACACCCGGGCGCGCGGATCCTCGGCGCGGTACACGCGGTGGCCGAAGCCCATCAGCCGCTGGCCGCTGTCGAGCAGCTGCTTGACGTAGCGGTCGGCGTCGCCCATCTCGTCGACCTCGTCGAGCATCTTCAGCACGCGGGACGGCGCGCCGCCGTGCAGCGGGCCCGACAGGGCTCCGACCGCGGCCGACAGCGCCGCGGCGACGTCAGCGCCGGTCGACGCGACGACACGGGCGGTGAACGTCGAAGCGTTCATGCCGTGCTCGGCGGCCGAGTTCCAATACGCGTCGATCGCCTTGACATGGTCGGGGTTGGCCTCGCCGCGCCAGCGGATCAGAAAGCGCTCCGGGATCGAGTTGGCCTTGTCGATCTCTCGCTGCGATACCGGCGGCTTGCCGATCCCGCGCGCGGACTGCGCGACGAACGACAGCGCCATCACCGACGCGCGAGCGAGGTTGTCGCGGGCCTCCTCGTCGGAGATGTCGATCAGTTCCCCGAAGCCCCACTGCGGGCCGAGCATCGCCAGCGCGGCCTGCACGTCGACGCGCGGGTCGCCCGAGCGGATCATCAGCGGATGCGGCTCTGCGGGTGGCAGCCCCGGGCGCAGCTGGCCGTCGACCAGCAGACCCCATACCTGCTCGAACGGGACCGTCCCGACCAGTTCCTCGATGTCGATGCCGCGATAACGCAGCGCGCCACCCGCTCGGTCCGGCTCGGCGATCTCTGTGGCGAAGGCGACTACGCCTTCCAGGCCGGACTGAACTTCGTTGGTTGCGGTCATCTGGCTGGGCTCCTAGCGCGGATAGGGGGCCCAGAAGGCTAGCTGGGTACGCTTCCGAGCCAATGTCCGACCTCTTGTTCACCCCCGCGACCGAGCTGGCCGAGATGGTCCGTTCGGGGGAGCTCAGCGCCCGCGAGCTGGTCGAGGCGTCGCTGCGCCAGATCGACGAGCTCGAGCCGTCGATCAACGCGTTCACGCATGTCGCGCCCGAGTCCGCGCTGGCGACCGCAGACACGATCGGGCCCGGCGATCCGCGCCCGTTTGCGGGGGTCCCGATCGCGATCAAGGACAACCGCGCGGTTGCAGGGATGCCGCTGACGATGTGCAGCGACCTGTTCGGCGACCTCGTCGCCGATCACGACGCGTATCTGGTCACACGGCTGCGCGACGCCGGCTTTGTGATCGTCGGCAAGACGGCGCTGCCCGAGATGGGGATCCTGCCGACGACCGAGTCTCGTCGGTTTGGCCCGACTCGTAACCCGTGGGACCTCGATCGCACGCCGGGCGGCTCGAGCGGCGGTGCGGCCGCGGCGGTCGCCGCGGGCATGGTCCCGATCGCCCACGGCAACGACGGCGGCGGCTCGATCCGGATCCCGGCCGCGTGCTGCGGGCTCGTCGGCCTCAAGCCGGCCCGCGGGCGCGTCTCGGTCGGCCCGGATGCGGGCGAGAGCTTCCTGGTCGGTGATGGCGTGCTCACGCGCACGGTCGCCGACACCGCGCACGTGCTCGACGTGCTCGCCGGCTACGAGCTCGGCGATGCGAACTGGGCGCCACCTGCAGACGGGGCCTACGCCGACGCCGCCGTCCGCGCTCCGGGTCGTATGAAAATCGGCCTCGCGTTCAATTCCCCGCTCGAGGGAGCCGACCTCGATCCCGTGTGCGAGCAGGCCGCCCGCGATGCGGCGGCGCTGCTCGAGTCGCTCGGCCACGAGGTCGAGGAGATCGCGCCGCCGTGGAGCAATCTAGATCTGCTGCCGCACTTCAGCCGGCTGTTCGGGCCGGCCGTCTCGACGACGACCTGGGTGGGAGGCCGCCTCGCCGGGCGCGAGCCCCGCGAGTCCGACGTCGAGCCGCTGACCTGGGAGATTTGGGAGCGCGCCCGCAAGCAGGACACGATCACCTACCTGATGGCGGAGAACAGGCTTCAGTCGGTCGCACGCGACCTCGTGCGGTTCCTGGCCCCGTACGACGCGGTGCTGACGCCGGCGCTCGCCCAACGGCCGCTGCGGATCGGCGAGGTCCACGGGCGCGGTCCAGACGCCTGGGACCACTTCCGACGCTCGGGACTGTTCACTCCCTACACCGCGATCTGCAACGTGATCGGGCTGCCGGCGGTGTCGCTGCCGCTCTACCAGCCGGACGACGGGTTGCCTGCCGCCGTGCAGATCATCGGTCGGCCCGCCGCCGAGGACGTGCTGTTGTCGCTCGCGGGGCAGCTCGAGACGGCGCTGCCGTGGGCGCAGCGGCGCCCGGTGAGCGTTTCTGCCTGAGCAGCGCTGCCCCGCCGGCGCTCACCGCGACCGAGACGAGCGCGGCGCAGAAGATCGCTGATGCCTGGCCCTCGGTGAGCGCGTGCGCGGGCAGGCCGAGTGCGATCACCGCGGCCGGGACGCCGACCTGGGCGCTTGCGAGCAGGCCGACAGCCCGCGGCGCGCGGATCACGGCGCTGGCGGCTACGTGCACCGCGACCGCCAGCACCAGCAGCAGTACCGCGAGCAACACGGTCCGATAGCTCGAGGTCAGCTGACGAAGATCGATTCGCGCGCCGAGCAGCACGAAGAACAGCGGCACGAGGAAGCCCTGCCCGAGGCCGAGCACCTCCTGCGAGAGGCGCTTGGGGCCACCGAGCGCGCCGACGACGAGGCCGGTCCCGAACCCGGCGACGAGCAGGCTCGCGCCGACCTTCTGGGCGATGAACGACAGACCGACCAGCACGATCAACGCCACTCGCAGGTCGATCGCCCAGCCTCGATGCTTGCCCTCCTTGCGGATCCGTTTGACCTCATCGCGGTCGCTCAGCCAGTGCCCGGCCACGAACACCGCCGCGACCGCGGCGGCGACGATCAGCGCCCCGAGCGCGGCGTGTCCGGCGCGCGAGGGCTTGATCGCCAGCGGCACGGCGAGCGTCGCGAGAACGTCGGCGATCGTGATCCAAGCCATCGCCGCCAGGACCGCCGGACCGGTCAGGCTCTGCTCGTCGATCACCGGCAGCGCCACGGCCGCCGACGACGAGACGATCACGACTGCGTAGATCAGCGCCGGGCCGCCGCCGACGAGGTGCGCAAGCAGCCCACTCCCGAATGCCAGCGGGATCGCGGCGAGGACCGCGACCGCGCCGCTGCGCAGCGCCCCGCGCACCCGCTCGTCGTGCAGCGGCACCCGCATCCCGACCGTGAACATCAATGTCGCGAACCCGAGGTTGTAGAGCAGCGCCAAATCGCTCTTGGTCGGATCGATGATCCCCAGCGCAGTGCTGCCGAGGACCACGCCCGCCAGTAGCTCGCCGATCACCGCCGGCAGCGCGCCGCGGGTGAGCATCGTCAGCGCCGGGCCGAGCAGCGCGGCGATGAAGATCAGTGCGATCAGGCCGAGATCCATCGACCCGTCAGCCGGCGCCCAGCACCGCCCGCATCGCCTTGGGAACGACGCCGAGCGCCTGCGCGTCGGCCGTGCCCCCTCGCGCCAGCAGCGGCACCTCGAGCAGCTCCACCTCGTCCCAGGTAGCGAACGCGGTCGGCCCTGCGAGCAGCTCGATCAGCTTCAGGGACGGCCGGAGGGCGCGGATCGGGAGCTTTACGATCCGACGCCGGCGGCGAAACGACGCGAGCGCGCACTCGACGATCTGCTCATAGGTGAGCGTCTCGGGTCCGGCGAGCTCGTAGCGCGCGCCGACCGCCTCGCCGCTGTGGGCTCCGCCCGGGAGCGCAGCGATCACGCAGTCGGCGACGTCGTCGGCCCAGATCGGCTGGTATTGGGCGTGTCCACTCCCAGAGATCGGCATCACCGGCAGCAGTGACATCCGTTCGAGCAGGGTCATGAACGGGTCGCTCGGCGAGTAGACCAGCGACGGCGCGAACAGCGTGTGCTCGAGCGAGGACTCGATCACGGCTCGCTCGGCGATCGCCTTGGCCCGCATCAGGCGCGCCCGGCTGCGCGTGCTCGCCGCGATCGTCGAGAAGAACACGAACCGCTGAGCGCCCGCCCGTTCGGCGGCGCGGACCAGTCGCCAGGTCGCGACGCCGTCGAGCTCCTCGATCGATCCGTTGGGTTGGTCTCGGATCACCGAGGCGAGGTGCACGACCGTGTCGACGCCGCGCAGCGCGTGGCGAAACGAGAGCGGATCGCCGAGGTCGCCGAGCGCGATCTGCACGCGGACCCGCTCGGGGCCAAGCCGCCGCGGGTCGCGGACCAGGCAACGGACCGGGACTCCGGCAGCCGTCAGCCGCCGCAGCAGCGGCCGCCCGATCGTCCCAGTCGCGCCTGTGAGGAGCAGCACCGGCGCAGCGTAGCGGGGGGTCGCCCCTAAAATCCGCGGCCATGGCCTACGTGATCGCCGAGCCGTGCATCGGCACCAAGGACAACTCGTGTGTCGAGGTGTGCCCGGTCGACTGCATCCATCCCACGCCCGACGAGGCCGACTACGACCAGGCTCCGCAGCTCTACATCGACCCTGAGGAGTGCATCGACTGCGACGCGTGCGTCGAGGCGTGCCCGGTCGATGCGTGCTTCGCCGAGGACCAGCTGCCCGAGGAGTGGCAGCAGTACTCCCAGCTCAACGCCGACTTCTTCGTGACCCGCGGCCGCGCCGCGTAGGCGGCGCTCGGCGCTCGGGAGGCGCTTAGGCCATCGGGAGCGACATGCCGACCGGCTTGGGCGCCGCCGCGGGGGAGGGCGCCTGCATCACCGGCAGCTCGATCGGCGACAGCGCGATCAGGCCGCGGGCGCCGTGGCGCAGAGCCTGCGCGGCCGGGTCCTCCGGATTTGCGAGCACGATCGGGGTGCCGGCGTCAGACTGCTCGCGCAGCGACATCGTCAGCGGCACCTTGGCCAGCAGCGGCACATCGAGCTCCTCGGCGAGCAGATGGCCGCCGCCCTCGCCGAACAGCTGGTAGCGCTCGCCGTCGGGGGTCACAAAGCCCGACATGTTCTCGATCACGCCGACGATCTCCAGCTTGAGCTTGGCGGCCATCTCGGCCGAGCGGCGCGCGACCTTCTGCGCGACCGGCTGGGGCGTGGTGACGATCACGAACTTAGCCTGCGGCAGCAGCTGGGCGAGCGTCATCGAGACGTCGCCGGTGCCGGGCGGCAGGTCAATCAGCAGGTAGTCAAGCTCGCCCCAGTCGACGTCCTCGAGGAACTGCTGGAGCGCCTTGTGGAGCATCGGGCCGCGCCAGACGACGGCTGCGTCCTGCTCGATGAAGAAGCCGATCGACATCACCTTGATGCCGTCGTGGGCGGTCAGCGGGATCAGCTTGCGCTCGCCGTTGACGTGCGGGCGCTCGGCGCCGAGGCCCATCATCCGCGGCTGCGAGTAGCCCCACACGTCCGCGTCGAGCACGCCGACCTGCTTGCCGTCGGCGGCGAGAGCCGCGGCGAGGTTGGCCGTGACGCTGGACTTACCGACGCCACCCTTGCCCGAGCCGACGCAGATCACGTTGCGGACCTGGGCGAGCGCACCCTCGGGCAGCGCGCCTCGGCCGAGCTTGCGGCCGAGGGCCGACTTTTCGTTGTCGGAAAGCACGTCGAAGCTCACGTTGACGCCAGCCACACCTTCCAATCCCTGGATCGCCTCGCGGACGCCGGTCTGGAAGTGGTCCCGGATCGGACAGCCCGGGGTGGTCAGCGAGACCATCACGTCGACCACGCCGTTGTCGTGGATGTCGATCGATCGGACCATCTCGAGCTCGACGATGTCGCGTCGCAGCTCGGGGTCGATCACGGAACGAAGGGAGTCAAGTACTTGGTCTCTTGTGGGCATGGATCTCATTGTAGGCGGAGCCCATTTAAGGACCGACGGGGCGCCACTTGCGTGACGCCCCGGCGGTTGAGGGAGGAGAGGGTGCTACGTCCGCCGGCGAGGATATGAGGCCGGCGAACCTTTCCCGCACGGCGCTCTCCGACGCCGGGCGGGGGAAGTCTTGCCAGAAGGCTAGTTGCTGGTGATGAGCCCCTGAGCGTCAGAGACTAGCTTGTCGACGCGCGCTGTCACTACACCCGACTGCTTCTCGAGGTCCTTGCGCACCGACTTGACCTCGCGCTCGACCCGGCGACGGTTCTGACGGACCGTGCGCTCGACCGTCGTACGACGACGGCGCAGCTCGCGCTCGAACTGGTTGCGGGTCCGGCGGACCTGGCGCTCAAAGCGGTTGCGCTCGGTCGTGCCACGGCGCTCGAAGCGCTTGATCTCGCGCTCGAGGCCCGCACGGGTGCGGTACTTGGTGGCGATGCCTTTGACCGTCGAGACAAGGTTGTCGCGGGCCAGGAGGCTCGCGCCGAAGGGGACCAGGACGGCCCGCTCGGCGATGACCTGAGCGTGCTCGACCGGCGTCTTGGGCGCGGTCGGGGTGCTCGTCGTCGTCGAGCGGCGCGTAGCGCTCGCGGTCGAACGACTGGCCTTGCTCGTCGTCGACTTCCGGGTCGTGCCGGTGGTCGACTTACGGGCAGTAGCTCGCTTGGTGGTGGCGGGCTTACGCGCGCCAGGATTGCTTGTAGTAGCCATAGTTTTCACTCGCTCCCTTAGTCAGGATGTGTGTATCGGGTGCGTCCCTGCCATCTTCAAAACCGAACACACGTTTGTAAACCAGCATAGCCCCTTCGTTACAGTCCCAAACCACAAAGTGAGAGCGCCGCGGACGCGTTATGCCCATTCCGGCGATGCGAGCATCGCCTACCAGGCCGTGGGCGAGGGGCCGTTCGATCTGGTCGTGATCTCCGGTCCCGCCTCGCATCTGGAGCTGATGTGGGAGGAGCCCGGAACCGCACAGTGCTTCCAGCGACTGGCGTCGTTCTCGCGGCTGGTGATGTTCGACCGCCGCGGCACCGGATTATCGGATGCGGTCAGCACGCCGCCGACGCTCGAGCAGCAGATGGACGACCTCAACGCGGTACTCGAGGCGGTCGGCAGCGACCAGATCGCGCTGTTCGGCGCCAGCGACCTCGGGCTGTCGGCGCTGTTCACGGCCACGTATCCCGAGCGTGTCAGCGCGCTCGTGCTGTCGGGCGTCGCCGCTGACGGGGGCCAGATGGTCCCTCCCGAGAAGCGCGCCGTGTTCCTCGACGCGATCGAGACCAGCTGGGGCGACGGGACGCTGGTGAAGCTGTTTGCGCCCAGCCAGGCCAACAACCGCGCGTTTGCCCAGTGGTGGGCACGGATGCAGCGGTCGGCGGTTAGTCCCGGGATGGCGCGCCAGCTGCTCGAGATGATCACCCAGACCGACCTGCGAGCCGTGCTTCCCACGATCCGCGTGCCGACGCTCGTGATGCATATGAGCGGCGACCAGCTGGTGCCGGTCGAGCAGGGCCGCGAGGTCGCCGCCCTGATTCCCGGCGCGCGGTTCAAGCAGTACGAGGGGACCGACGCCTACGCCTGGTCCGGCGCGCCCGGCCTCGAGGAGATCGAGGAGTTCCTGACCGGACGCCGCAGCTTGCGGCCCGTCGACCGCGTGCTCGCGACCGTGATGTTCACCGACATTGTCGGCTCGACTGAGCGCGCCTCGCGGCTCGGCGACGGCCAATGGCGAACGTTGCTCGGCGAGCACCACCGCGCCGTCCGCGCTGAGCTCGCGGCCTGGCGCGGGACGGAGATCAAGACGATCGGCGACGGGTTTCTGGCGACGTTCGACGGGCCGGCGCGAGCGGTCAACTGCGCCGCGGCAATCGTCGACTCGCTGGCCGAGATGGACCTCCCAATCCGCGCCGGCGTGCACACCGGCGAGTGCGAGCTCGTCGGCGACGATGTCGCCGGGATCGCCGTCCACATCGGCGCCCGGGTGATGGAACGGGCGAGTCCGGGCGAGGTGCTCGCGTCGAGCACTGTCAAGGACCTCGTGTTCGGTTCAGGACTGCGCTTCGAGGACCGCGGCGTGCACTCGTTGCGGGGCGTTCCGGACGAGTGGAGGCTGTTCGCGCTGGAGCGGTGAGGCGGCGCCAGCGGGTCCGGCAAACGTCCCACCGAACGGTTCTGGCCCGCCGCGCGGGACGTTTGCTCGGTAGGAGGGAGCAAACCGCCCGCCCGATCGCTCCGAGGCCTCCGTTGGGATGTTTGCCTACGCGCTCTGGGCTGCCTCGCCCAGCTCGCCCGGCATCACCCGCGCTACCCAGGCGTCGGGATCGCCCAGCTCCTTGAAGGTCGGGAGCGCGTCGGGGCTACTGAAGACCTGCTTGAGCGCATCGGGGCCGCGGGCGTCGACGATCGCGTCGCAGAACTTCTTGCCCTGCTCGTACTGGCGCAGCTTCAGGTCGAGCCCGAGCAGCTTCCCGACGATGCGCGAGAGGCCCGACTGCGAACGGCGGCGACGATCGAGTGCCTTGCGGAGCTTCGGCAGCGACGGCAGCAGGTCGGGCGCGACGGCGTCCATCACGTGCTCGGCGTGCCCCTCGATCACGGCCATCACGGCCTGCACGCGGTCAAGCGTCTCGCGTTCTGGCTCGCTCGTGACGATTGAGATCAGGTCGCCCTGACGCAGCGCTCCGAGCACTCGCTTGATCTCGTCGGGGCTGGGCAACTTGAACTTGCGCGGCGCCTCGATCCGCAGCTCGGCCGTGTTCAGCAGCTCGCGGACGAGCCCGGCCATGTGCGAGTGCAGCCACGGTACGCCCGCGAACTGGACCGCGTGGGTCACCTCATGCAGCGCGACCCAGGTCATGAACTCCTTCTCGTCGGCCTCGAACGTCTCCTGGGCCTGGCCGAGGTTGGGCAGCACGAACAGCAGCCGAGGAGCCCGATCTTCAACGGCCTCGTCGAGCAGCACCAGTTCGTACTGACCGAGCACGCGCTGCGAGAGGTACCCGAGCACGACGCCGACCTCGGTGCTGATCACCAGCCCCATTCCGATCTCCGCGGCCGGGCGCAGCGCCCCGAGGTTCTTGGTCGCGCGCGCGAGCACCGGATCGAGCAGCACGCGCATCGACTTGATGTTGGTCTTGACCCATTCGTGGCGACCGATCCCCTCGGGCGGTGGCAACGGTCGCACCGGATGCAGGCCCGTGTAGGCCGTCACGCGCTTCTCGGACTCGGCTGCGAGTTCCGCGAGGTCGGCGTCAGGAACGTGCCCGTTGCCCGAACCGCCGATGAACACGGCGATCCGCTCGGCGATCACCCAGTCGATCACTGCGGGATCCTCTCCAGCTGCGCGAGCGTCTCGGCCGACCGCGCTGCGATCACAGGCGAACTCGGGTCGACGTCAAGCGGCGCGCCGAGCGGGTTCGAGCACCATGGGAAGCTGACGATCCCGCCGGCCTCGCGCACGATCAGCTGACCGGCGGCGGCGTCGACGCCTCGCGAGCGCCGCAGCGAGACGAGGCCGTCGAACCGGGCGGCGGCGACCTGGCACAGCGACGAGGCGATCGTGCCGAGCGCCCGCAGCCGGTAAGCGGATTCCACGAGCCCGTCGATCGAGGCCGCCACCCAGCGTGGGTCAGCCGATTCGATTCCCAGCACCTCGAGCCGTCCGTCGCTGCCGCGACGCTCGGGAAGGTTGGGGTCCAGACGAGAGCCGTTCAGCCACGCGCCCTCGTCGCGCTTGGCCCACCACTCCTCGCGCGGTCCGAAGTCGTAGACGAACGCGAACGCGACATCGGCCATCGTGTGGCCGTCGGCGACGGCGATCGACAGCGCGTAATGCGAGATCCGGCGCTTGGCGTTGAGCGAGCCGTCGATCGGATCGATGATCACAAGTACATCGGAATCGCCGTAATCCACGTCGCCCCGCTCTTCGGAGACAACGTGGAACCCATAGCCCTGGTCGTGCAGCCCGTCGAGCTCGTCGAACACCACCGTTTCGGCCGATCGATCGATCACCAGCGTGCGATCGCCACCGCTGCCGCGGCTCCCTGTCTCCTCGGCGCGCTCCTGCGTGGTCGGAGAGTCGGCGAGCACCTCCGTCAGACCGCTTACCGCTCGCCTGCACACGCCCAACCAATCTGCGTCAAGTGCCGAGCGGGTGGAGGTCATCGCAGACCTATGCTTGCAGACGTGGCGCCCACTCTCGACGGTCTGCTTCCGGCACAGCGCGACGCTGTCGCTCATCTCGACAGTCGGCTGGTGGTGCTCGGGGCCGCCGGAACTGGCAAGACACGCGTGATTGCGGCGAGGTTCTGCTGGCTTGTTTCACAAGGCTGCCGACCCGAGCGGATCGCTGTGGTCGCGCCGTCGACAGCTCGCGCCGACGCGCTCCGGGGGATGCTCGAGGGGACGCTCGATCGCGGCTACGAGGAGCTATTCGTGCTGACCCCGACCCAGCTCGCCGCGGTGATCCTCGGCGGCGTCGGCCCGGAGTTTGGCGGGATCGGCTCGACGCTCGGACCCGGCGACCGCTTGGCGCTGCTGGTCGAACGGATCGACGAGTTGTCCCTCCAGCGCCACGACTTCGGCGGCAACGCGAACGCGCTGCTCGGCGGGTTCGTGCGCCGCATCGACCGGCTCAAGGCCGAGCTGATCGGCGCCGACGACTACGCCCGCTGGGGCGCCTATCTCGAGGCGGCGGACGGTGACCCGTCCGAGGCGGCGATCGCCGCCGAGTTCGCGGAGGTCTATCGGACCCACGAGCGGATCCTCGCCGAGGCCGGCGCCCGCGACTCGGGCGACCTGATCCGCGACGCGTTGAGGCGGGTGCGCGAACAGCCGGGGGTGGCGCAGCAGTTTGAGTACGTGCTGCTCGACGACGCCTCCGAGCTGGATCTCGGTCCGGCGACGCTGGCGAGCGAGGTCGGCGGCACCGGGCTGACCGCGGCCGGCGATCCGGCGCACGCGCTGCGGCGGTTGCGCGGCGCCGGGGCCGAGCGGATGCGGGCGTTCGCTGACGGCGCGCACGTGGTGACGCTGACGCGCAGCCTCCGCTGTCCTGAGCGCCTCCTGCGGGCCGCGTCCGCGATCGTCGACTTCGAGTGTGAGCCGTCGTCGGGCGACGGCGAGGTCGAGTTCTGGCGCTGTGCCAACGATCGGGCGCAGGCGCAATCGGTCGCGGCCGACATCGAGCGGTTGACCGCCCGCGAAGGTGTCGCCCCGAGCCAGATCGCCGTGCTCGTCCCGACGATCTCGCGCGAGGGCCAGTCGGTCGCGGTCGCGCTCGAGGAACGTGCGGTGCCCCACCGCGTCGTCGGCGAGGCGGCGTTCTTCCAGCGTGCCGAGATCCGCGACGTGCTCGCGTGGCTGCGGTTGCTGGCTGACCCTTCGGACGCGCCGGCGGTCGTGCGCGCGCTCGCGCGTCCGCCAATCGATCTGCGGTCGGTCGACATCGCGCGCTGCACGCAGATCGCGCGCCGGCGCAAGCTCGACATGGTCGCGGCGCTCGCCGCCGCCACCGAGTCGCCGCAGGTCCCGCCCGAGGCGCGCGAGCGGATCCGGATGTTCCTGAAGCTGTATCGCTCCTGCATGGCGGCGATCGACACGTCCCGTCCCGATCTGTACGTGCACCGTCTGATCGACCGCCTCGGACTGCGTCGCCAGCAGCTGTTCGCCGCCCACGCCGACGTCGTCGAGCGCCTGCGGGCGCTGGCGCGCCTTGGCGAGCTCGCGAGCGCGTTCGTGCGCCGCTCGCCACAGGCGACGCCCCGCGAGTTTGCGCGCTCGATCGCCGCGGTCGCCGACTTCGGCCTGCGCGAGCAGGAGGAGCCGGAGCTCGGCGGGGCTCGCGAGGTTCAGGTCGTCACGTTCGACGCGGCCGGCCCGCTCGAGGCCGACCACGTCTACGTGCTCGGGCTGCACGCCGGGCTGCCGCCGCCCGAGCCCGAGGCGATCCCCGACGCACTTCTGCGTGAGTCGGTGCCGGCCGACACCGAGGAGGGCCGGCGGCTGGCCCTCCGGCAGACGCTCTACGTCGCGTTGACGCGCGCGCGACTGCGGCTCGTGTTGTCGTACCCGAGCGAGAGCGACCGCGCCGCGCTGCTGCCATCACCGCTGCTCGAGCGCGCGCGCGAGGCCGTCGGCGGCGTCTGGAAGGACCACGGCGAGGAGCTGTTCGGCCCTGCCGAAACGCTGCACTCGACCTACCGGCTGCTGCGCGACGAATTGCTCGAGTCGACGCTTCGCACCGGCGGCCGGCTCGGCGAGCTGCGGTTCGACACCGACCTCGACGTGTCGCACGCGGTCGTGCGCTACCTCGAGCTGCTCAAGCTCGCCGGCCTGATCGCGCGCCCCGAGGGTCAGAGCGTCGCCGAGGGCCTGCGGGACGTCAACGCGCGGATCCTCCAGGCGGTGACGGCCGAGCAGCGCGAGATCTTCAGCTCCTCGACGCTCGACGACTATCTGCTCGACGCCGAGCGTGACGCGCGCCGCCGCACGCAGGCGCTCGCCGCTCGCGACGAGCCATCGCTCGAGCCGTTCCTGCCCAAGCGCGGCGACGGCGTGATGCTGTCGGCCTCCGACATCGACACCTACCGGACGTGCCCGCTGAAGTACAAGTTCGCCCGCGTCTTCCGGATCCCGCAGGAGCCGACGATCCATCAGCGCTTCGGGATCCTCGTCCACCAGGTACTCGAGCGCTTCCACGCGCTTGACGGGGCGAGCGGCACGCTTTCTGAGCTGCTCGGCCTGCTCGAGACCGGCTGGCGACGCGGCGGCTTTGGCGAGTCCGAGGAGGAGCGCCAGCTGCGGGGGAAGGCCGCGACCGCGCTGACGCGCTACCACGCGCGCTTCCAGTCTCAGGACTCAAAGCCGATGTGGTTCGAGCGCGCGTTCACGTTCAAGCTCGGGCCGCACGTGCTCCGTGGGCGAGTCGACCGCGTCGACGTGCTGCCGGGCGGTGAGTACGAGCTGATCGACTACAAGACCGGGCGTCCGAAGAGTCCAGCGCAGCTCGCCGACGACGTGCAGCTGTCGCTGTATGCGGTTGGCGCGCGCGAGGCGTGGAGTCTCGACGCGTCGCAACAGGCTTACTACTACGTGCTCGACGACCAGAAGGTGACGGTCGCCGCCGACGGCGAGGATCGCTCGGAGTGGATCCGCGAGGTGGCGACCGAAGTCGCGGAGGGGATCCTGTCGCAGGGGTTTGAGCCGACGCCGTCGATCGGGGCGTGCTCGTTCTGCGACTACCGGCTCGTGTGCCCCGCGGCCGAGCGCTAACCGCTCGGGCGTTAGACGCTCGGGTGCGGCGGCTCGTCGTTGCCGCGCTGGCGCAGGAAGCGCTGGAGGTCGCGCGCGATGCTCTCGCCCGACGGCAGCGGGCCGCCTGCTTCGTCGGGGTCGGCGCCGGCCGCTTGCTCGAGGCGCTCGACGAACGCCTGAACGTCGGGGTCGCTCTGAACGGCAAGGTTGACCTGGCGGTCGTAGTCGGCGGCCGCGGTCTCGAGCTCGCTTGCGTCGACCGCGACGCCGACCAGGCCTTCGAGCTTTCGCACGAGCGCGAGCGATGCCTTCGGGTTCGGCGACGCCGCGATGTAGTGAGGCACAGCCGCCCACAGACTCGCCGACGGCAGGCCGCCCTCCTGGCAGGCGGCGTGGAGGATGCCGACGATCCCGGTCGGGCCTTCGTAGGACGAGGTCGTGAGCCCCAGGCGCGAAACCAGGCCGAGGTCGGAAGCGAGACCGGTAACCGACACCGGCCGCGTGTGCGGCACGTCGGCGAGCAGCGCTCCGAGTGTGACCACGAGCTGCGTGCTGAGCGCCTCGGCGAGCTCGACGATCACACGGCTGAACGTTCGCCAGCGCAGCGACGGCTCGTTGCCGACGAGCAGCACGAGGTCGCGCGGCGCGCGCGGCACGCGCGCCTCATAGAGCTCGACCGCCGGCCACTCGATCTTGCGCGTGTCGCCGTCGACGAGCTTGATCCGCGGACGGGTGTCCTGGAAGTCGTAGAACTCCTCCGGATCGATCGTCGCAAACCGCCGCGCGCCGAGCGCGCTGCCGACGAACGTAATCGCCGTCGACGCGGCGTCGGCAGCGTCGTTCCAGCCCTTGAACGCGCAGATCAGGGCAGGGGCCCGCAATCCATCCGGTCGGTACTCCCATTCCAGCGGCTGCATCCGGCTCACCGTACATCATGGCCACATCGGCACTGGCGACTTGAGCATGGTTTCGATTAGCACGCTCCGTCCCGGAGAGGACCTCAGCGGCGTGTTCGCGTGCGTTCGAAAAGACCGCCTGAACACGCGGTCCGGCGCCCCGTATCTCGTGCTCGAGCTGCGCGATCAGACCGGCTCGATCCCCGCCCGAATGTTCCGCGATGCCGACGTCTGGGCGGGGCGGTTCGAGCGCGGCGACCTCGTGCGGGTGAGGGGCCGCGTCGAGCGGTTTCGCGAGGAGCTCGTCGCCGAGCTAACCGAGATTGCGCGGGTCGCGCCCGAAGACGACGAGGGGGATCCGTCGCGGTTTTTGCCGACCGCGTATCGCGATCTCGACGAGCTTGACGGCTTCCTCGAGCACCTCGCCGGCGAGGTCCGCGATCGCGGCTACCGCGCGCTGCTCGACGGGATGCTCGGCGACGCCGAGCTGCGAGCGCAGTGGCGCCTGGCGCCGTGCAGCCGCGCCGGCCACCACGCATATCTCGGCGGCCTGCTCGAGCATACGGTCGCGGTCGCGACACTCGCCTACGAGCTCTGTCAGCTGCACCCTCGGCTGAACTCAGACCTGCTGCTGACGGCCGCGATCACCCACGACATCGGTCGCACGCGCGAGTTCACCTACGGCGCCGAGATCGGGCTGACCGACGAGGGTCGGCTGCTCGGGCATCTCGTGATTGGCGAGCGGATGCTGTCCGAGCGCGCCGGGATGTTGGACGACGGACACCGACTCGCGCTGCTGCACTGCCTGCTCACCCACCACGGGCCGTCGAACGCCCCGGGCGGCCGCTTCGCGAGCGCCGAGGCGGTCGCGCTCTACCGCTGCAACGGTCTCGACGCCGCGGTCAAGGGCGCGTTCGAGCAAGGACTCGGAGCGAGCTAGACCGGCGACCTGCTGCCGTCGCACGTACGATCACGGGCGGCGCGGCACGGGCCTGGTGGCCCATCCAGTCTTCAAAACTGGCAGGGCCGGGCAGCCCCCGGCTTGGAAGGTTCGATTCCTTCGCCGCGTCGTGGCTGGAATTGGGGCGTTTCTGGGGGATGGCGGCCCCTCACGCCGACGCTGCGAAAAGCGAAGTATGTCCCAAATATGTCCCGATACCCGGTACGCTTTTGCGCCTGGTGCAGCGGGTCTCGGGACACGTGTTCAGGGTCGATCGCAAACGTGGTCCGAGCTGGTATGCCAAGTACCGGCTCCCGTCGGGGCGTCAGGTCCAGAAGCTGATCGGTCCCGCGTGGACTGAGCGCGGCCGTCCGCCGGCCGGCCACTTCACCAAGCGCACGGCCGAGGACTGGCTGCGGGCCGTGCTCGACGAGGCGCGGCGTGGGACGCTGCCGGGGATGGTGCTTACCGGCGCGACGCTCTCTGACGCCGCCGCCGAATGGCTCCGCTACAGCGAGCACGAGCGAGCATGCAAGCCGTCGACGCTGACCGAGTACCGGCACACCGCCGACGCGATCATCCGCGGGCTCGGCGACCTGCCGCTCGAGGATGTGACGCCGGAGGTGATCGAGCGCTGGAAGGCGACCCTGACCGGCTCCAACCGCACGGTCGCGAAGTACCTCGTGAACCTGCACGGGATCTTCAGGCGCGCCATGAAGGTGTGGGGGCTGCCACGCAATCCGGTCGCCGAGGTCGAGCGCCCGCGGTATCGGATCTCGGATGACATCGACGCGTTCTCGCCAGAGGAGGTGCTCGCGCTGGTTCGATCAGCCGCCTCCGAGCAGGACGCCGCGTTGTTCATGACGGCCGCATTCACGGGCTTGCGGATGGGCGAACTGTTGGCGCTGCAGTGGCGCGACGTCGACTTCGCCGGCGAGGTCATCCGCGTGCGCCACAGCTACAACGCGCACGGTGGCCTCGGCACGCCGAAGAGCGGAAAGGTTCGGTCAGTGCCGATGGTGCCCGACGTGGCCAAGGTCCTCGCCGGCCTGGCCAGCCGCGGCGATTTCACGGGCGACGAGGAGCTCGTTTTCGTGAGCGCGTTCGGAACGTTCCTCGACGCCGGCGCGCTGCGCGACCGCTACAAGGCCGCGCTGAAGGCGGCGGGGCTGCGGCCGCTGCGCTTCCACGACCTGCGCCACACTTTCGGGACGCTCGCGGTCCGCCGCGCCGAGGTGCCGGCCGTCCAGGCCTGGATGGGTCACGCCGACATCCAGACGACGATGCGCTACGTCCACCACCGCGACCGCGGCGGTGAGGCCAAGCTGCTCGCCGAGGCCTTTGCTGTCGAGCTCGCGCCCGAGCCACAGCTCGGCTCTGCTGATCGCTGATCGCCCCCCTGCATCCCCTGGACCCTGGTCCCCCTGACCCCTTCGGATCCCACATCCCTTCATGGTTTTGGTTTTCCCTCTGGTTTGTATCTGTCGCACAACTACCTTTGTTCCGTGTTGCCGCTGACCCCGGTCACGTTGTGTGGGCGGGGTCAGCGGCAAACACGGCTCTTACCAGGAATTTTGCGCGAGGGCTGAATACACCCTGGTGTATAGGCCAGTATGCGAAATCGGTTTGGAAACGTCCCAAATCGTCCCGTCGATTTGGCGCTTCGCTTGTGTGATGTGACCAATACACGCGCGCGCCGAACCGTTATCGACCACGGATGGTCGATCAAAGCCTCGGGATTCGCGCGCGTGACTCTGTCAGTTCGTTGCCCGGCGCCGCGGCCGACTTGACTCCGCGTTGGCGCGCGCGACGTGACAGTCGGCGTACGGACGCGCCGCCATTCTCCGTGTGCGACTTCCACGCGAGGGGCGAAGCCTTGCCGTCTTCCTCATCGGGCCGTCCCGGAAGACGTCGCTGTCGCTTGTAGCCCGGAGGAGCGGGGGTGGAGATGCTGCCGGTTGGGCGACGGAGCAGGTGTGTGCGACCCAGCCGAGCGGTCGGTTGTGTCCGCCGCGCGGAGCGGGGTTCGTCGTGGCCGTGGTGAGTTGGTCGCACAACTTTCTCTCGTCGGGGTCGTTGATATTGGCGTGGGGTCTGGTTCCAAATCGATTGTCGGGAATACTGGGCTCGGGGGAGGTTCGTTTGGGCCAATTGCGGTCGGGCGAGTGTTGGTGCTTGCGATGCTGGCGTTGGTGTGCCTGTTGGTGGGGAGCGCGCGTGCCGCCTCGCCGCTGAGCTGGGGGGCGCCGGTGCTGATCGACCAGCAGCTGCCGTTCACATTGGGTAACGGCGGCGGCGTGTCTTGCCCGTCGGTGTCGCTGTGCGTCGCGGTCGACGGCGCCGGGAACGTGGTGACCTCGACCGACCCGACTGGCGGGCAGGGCGCTTGGACCGCGACCAGCGTCGACGGAGACAACGTGCTCTACGGCGTGTCGTGCCCGTCGGTGTCGCAGTGCGTTGCGGTCGACGGCACCGGGAACGTGGTGACGTCGACCGACCCGACCGGTGGTCAGAGCGCTTGGACCGCGACCAGCGTCGACAGGGACAATGGGCTCTATGGCGTGTCGTGCCCGTCGGTGTCGCGGTGCGTTGCGGTCGGCTCAGGTGGGAACGTGGTGACGTCGACCGACCCGACCGGTGGTCAGAGCGCCTGGACCGTGACCAACGTGGACGGCTACAACCCTGTCTCGGGCGTGTCGTGCCCGTCGGCGTCGCTGTGTGTCGGGGTTGGCGGCTATTCGGGCCTTCACGGCTCCTACAACTCCGGATACGTCCTGACGTCGACCGATCCGACCGGCGCGCACTCTTGGAGGGTGAGCACTGTCGACACCATCGGCCTGTCCAGCGTGTCGTGCCCGTCGGTGTCGCTGTGCGTGGCGGTCGATAGAGGCGGGAGCGCTGTGACCTCGACCGATCCGACCGGCGCGCACTCCTGGAGGGTGAGCACTACCGAAACCGTCGGCCTGTCCAGCGTGTCGTGCCCGTCGGCGTCGCTGTGTGTTGCGGTCGACGACTTTGGGAACGTGGTGACGTCGACCGACCCCACCGGCGGTCAGAGCGCCTGGACCAAGACCAACGTCGACGGCAACAACCTTGTCTCGGGCGTGTCGTGCCCTTCGGTGTGGCTTTGCGTCGCGGTCGACAGGCGCGGAGACGAGGTGAGCGGTTCGGCGCCGATGGCGAGCCGTGGCTCGGTGTCGGTCCACGGCACGAGCGCGAGCGTCCAGGTCGGCTGCGCCGGCGGTGCCACCGCGAGCTGCCATCTCGTGCTGAGGCTGGAGCTCCGCGAGACGATCCGGGGCGGCAAGCTGCTCGGCGTTGCAGCGGCGAAGCGCATGAAGCCGCCGAAGACCATCCACAGGACCGTCGTGGTGAGGAGCGCAAGCCTCACACTTGTCGGCGGCCAGAACAAGACCGTGACGCTTTCGCTGGACCGGGCCGGCAAGCGTCTGCTGGCCAGGTGCCGCACGCTTAAGGTCAAGCTGATGATCACCGCGTCAGGCGTAACGTTCTCCAACGCAACGATCACCTTCACGGCCAAATCACCAAAGAAGAAGAGGTAGCAGCGCGTCGAGCGCTAGGGCGCCGCACAGTCAACCCCGCAGCGGCATCCGACAGCCAACGGCACTGGCCACGCTTCGAGCAGGATGCGGAGTCAGCTCACCTGCGACCCCGGACGAAGTGCCGTGTCGAGACGAACGCCGGACTGGGGCCTGGTGCGGGTCGTAGACCCCAACTGTCAGGACCGGGATCGGTGATGGCGCGATGGTTCGGCAACCGTCCCGCTCCCTCGAAGAACAGCATCCTCATCAGCGTCGGATACCACGCAAGACGCTGCCGCGTTGATCGAGTTCCAACACTCTTAGTGAGGCGACAGCAATCGTCCGAGCGGCTGCTACCCGCCCGACCGGCGCGTGCGCCTTGTCGCGAGGCTGTCGGAATATCGGTGCTGTCTGGCCGGTTTAAGACACTTCTGGCATGGCTCGAGAATTCGCTGGGGTTGACCGTGGTCAGTTGTTGTTGATGCCGCCGTCGCTGGTGGAGTGGCTGCCGGAGGATCACTTGGTGTGGACGGTGCTTGGCGCGGTCGATCAGATGGACCTCGACCGTTTCGCCGAGCGCTACCGGCTTGGTGCTGCGGGTCGCGCGCCGTTCGATCCGGCGGTGATGGTCGCCTTGTTGCTCTACGCGTATGCGCGCGGGATCCGCTCGTCGCGGGGGATTGAGCGCGCGTGTTGGGAGGACGTGGCGTTCAAGGTGATCGCGGGGATGCGCACGCCGGATCACTCGACGATCGCGGAGTTCCGCCGCCGGCATGAGGTGGAGATCGGTGAGCTGTTTGACGAGATCCTCGGTTTGTGTCGGGAGGCGGGGTTGGTGTCGGTGGGGGTGATCACGATTGATGGGACGAAGCTCAAGGCGAACGCGTCGATGGATCAGAACCGCGATTATCGGGAGCTGGTCACCGAGATCTTGCGCGAGGCCGAGGCGGTCGACCGTCAGGAGGATGAGCTCTATGGCGAGGCTCGCGGTGATGAGCTGCCCGAGCCGTTGCGCAACCCCGAGACT